>JAFVUZ010000028.1 GCA_017502435.1 Lentisphaeria bacterium | reverse complement strand
CTTACGCAAAACACTATACCCCAAACCCCTCAATTTTTTTCTCAAAAAATTAATTTCATTATCTCCCCTTAAAGGGAATAGAGCGTTATAAAAAAAGTTCCGGACTGATTTTTATCACAAGGGGGATCACGCCGCGAGGTGAGCCCCCTTGCAATAATTAAAACAAAGTCTTTATTTTTTACTCAAACCAGACCTGCAAAGTATTTTCCGGAGAAAAATCATTGCCGCTTGTTGCATAATCACAGAAATTTATTCCGTCTGTTTCTGTCATGAAAAGAGATTTGCTCCGTAAAACTTCAGCATCTCTTGAGTCATGAGCAAGGACAAAAGGTCCGTATTTGAACGCATGAAAATCCGCATTTCCGGGAGCCGTGATTTTTTGAAGTTTCATATCAAAAATTATTTCAATTTCGGATTCAGAACTCCATTTTTCAGCAAGCTCAAAATATTTGCCTTTTTCAGGAGTGAAGGTTTTGCCGTTTAATTTAACAACTGTATTTTCCGACCATGCGGGAATACGCAGTGCCAGAGTGAAATATGCTTTTGCATCTGCGGCAAATTTGATTTTCACGCTGTTTTGAGACGGGTAATTTCCGGAAATCGTCATACTGACATTGCAATTCTGCACCGAAAAATCAATTTCTGCATCTTCATAAAAATTGACAAAAAGTTTATCTTTTGCCGAAAACGCACTATTTACAGCAGTTGCCAATCCTTCAGGCCCCTGGGCCAGACAGCAGTCATGGTCGCCGAAATCATCCATTTGCGGTTTTGAAGCAATTTTGAAGGCGGGAGCGGCAAGCGGTGTCGGATTGCGGTGAATCCAGTTTGTACCGTCAACTTTCATTGCACCGAGAAGTGCGTTGTATGCGGAAAGTTCCATTTCATCCGCAACAGCTGAATCTGCGGTCAATTCCAGAATATACTGACAATAATGCAGCCATGTGGTCGTCACGCAGGTTTCCCCCATGCCGCCGCCATGCAGCCATGTCTGCCGCCATGCACCGTTATACCAGAATTCACCGTTAAAATCCTTGAAGCCGCCCGTTCCTGTGATATAAATTTCATTGTCACGGACATTTTTGTAATAATTCAAAATTGCCTGAAGGTGTTTATCTTCGGGGAAAAGATTGTAATATTCGGCAAGTCCTTCAAAACATGAAGTCATTTCATACGCTTTACCGTTGGCAAGTTCTGCGGGAAGAACATCATCGGCAGCATCTTCAAAAATATTGTGCAGATGAGTTGCACCGGCAGCGATTATTTTTTCGGCAGACTCAAGATATTTTCTGTTGCCGGAATACTTGTAAAGTTTGACAATATACTTCAAAATACTTGCCGAAGCGAGACCGAAATGTTCCCCCATATCGACAATATTGCCATTACCGATCTGCGAAAGCAGATGATCTGTCATTTTGCAGCAGGCATTAAGGACTTCAGGAGATTTTTCAATCACTTCATAATACCGCAACAGTCCTGCAAGAACATATTTTCTACCCCAGACATCCCAGCCGCCGAGCTGTTTGTCTGCGGGATATGAACTTATGCAGCCGTCGGGAGTCTGAGTTGAAATAATATCTTTTACGGTTGCTTTAATAATTGCAAGAAGTTCATCATCCGGAGCATATTTCCATGCAAGAATAGCGGAACGAACAATTTTGCCCCAGAATTCGCAACGCCATTTGAAATCTGTTTCGCTGCGGAAGCGGAAAGGATCAACCAATTCAGTATAATTGATCTTTTTCAATCTGTTGCTGACTGAAACGGTCAACGCTTTTCCAAGCGGACCGTTCATTCGAACCTGATTGATTTCTAATTTTTTATTTTCAGAATTCATTTTGCTTTTTCAAATAAAATAGTTGCAGACTCTCTCTTGTCGAGGGTGATTTTCAAAGTTCCATTGACCAGAGAATGTTTTGTTTTCTTAAAGATATCATTTCCGTAAGCATTTGCAAATTCTTTCTGCAAATTTTCAGGAATCTTTACAGTTACGGTATTTTGAGTATCAGTATCGTTCAAAACAATGACAACCATTTTACCATTGCCGTCAAATGTACAGGCGAGGATATTGGGATTGGCAGGTGCAATAACGCAATCTCTGGAATATGAACGGTCAAGTCCGAGCAAAGACATATTTTTGTTGTAAACTGCCACCTGAGCTTTATCGTCGGGAGCAAGTCTCTGTCCTTTCAGCCATACACTGAAAACATGATCCATATTGAAGATTGAACAATACGCCATATAATGTCTGACTGCACGGTCATTTTCCGGCAGGAAGGGATCCCATGTTCTGACATTTTCAGGTGCAAAACATTCCAGAGAACGCAGGAACTGCGGAATCAGAGACATACACATTTCGTTGGTTCTTGTGCCGTATGCGATACGCATGAGTTCCGGAGACAAAACATTGTAATATGACTTTTGTTTGTAAACTTTGTTGTCATACATTTCTCCCATACTGACAAAATCAAAGAAAACATCAGCCGGAGTTCTGGCAGTAAAGAGATGTCCCCAGAAAATGCCGTCGGGATTTTTCTTTTTCAACATACGGTACACACGCAGGTAATACTCACGGAGTTTCAGCAAATCGGTATCATTTACGTTATCTCCGAAAGCATCTTTGTATGAACAGCCGTGAACTTTGTTGTTGCAGTTTTTTGCCCATGCGAGGTCGAAATAGAGATTTTTTATGTCGGATTGCTTATATTTGACACCGTCAATAAGTTTATTTCTCATGCTGTATATTTTGAAATCAAAGAAACTCTTTGAATTGAGACAGCCGTAAGTAAAAGAATTGCGGTTTCTGCTTGCACGTTTTGCAATGTCGGGATTATCAGCGGAATATTGTCCGAGACCGGGAGGCGGATTTACCCAGTCAGTACAGTAGTAATTCCATATCGGAGACATCGGGGAAACGCCTTTGGGAGCGGTATAGGAATAATATTGCATTTTTTCAACAGTATTGCGTTTATCCGCTCTGACTCTGTGATGAATCCATTTCCAGAAAGTATCATAATATCCGGGAACATCGAATTCATAGAATCTGTGACTTTGGCCGCCGATGATTACATTGTAGCGTTCCTGAGCACCGCGGAATTTATTATTTTTGGGTTTGACCGGAGTCGGCTGCAGATAGAAAGCGAAAAAGTGACCTGCTTTGGCTTTGAACTGACTGTCAACGATACTCAATTTGAGCATAACTTCATCTTTTGAAGTTTTAATATTCATGGACTGTGCTTTTTCTTTGACGTGCCATCCGCGTTTATTTGCGGTTCCTCCCATGATACCGACTTTGTCGCCTCCGCACCAGAAAAACTGATTTATAAAGGCATTCAAACTGATATTGAGACCATCTTTTTTCAATGAAGTCTTGTAATAGCAGCTGGCACAGTCATCAAAAGCATCAGCATATTGACGTTTGAGAGGAATTACAAGATCGATATTTTTAACGGCAAATTCTTTTGTAAATTTACCGGTAAAATACATGAAGCCGTCAAATTCGCAGTACACATTGAATTCCAATGGCACTGAAGCAACAGTTGATTTGAGAATATAATTGGCTCTGGTATTGTTTTTGTTTACAAATTCAGCTTTGAAAGGAATACTTTCTCCGTTCACCTTGAGAATTACAGGTTGTCTGAGCATTTCCGCTCCGGCAGATTTGATATTGCTGATCAGTCCGCTGCCGCCGAGAACGACACTTCTGTTCCAGCATTCAAAACGGCTGCCTTCAGACTTGATGGGAGTCCACGGCGGAACCAGAGTATCTTCAAGTCCGTCCTGAATATTGTCCCAGGGGGCTCCGTTGTGAAAAATAGAGTATTCCTCTTTATCTGAAACATAAACTTTGCCTGCGGGGTCGATCAATTTATAGTTCAGAAAGTAATAACCGGAGGGAATATTTGCAATATCAAAAGATACACTTTCAACAATTTTGGCATCATTGATTTTTACACTTTCAGAGAGAACTTTTTTGCCGTCATTGCTGACCATATCCAGCTGGATGGTGCATTTCCCTTCGCCGAGGCGGTTATTGCGGAAATTGAAAAAGAGTTTTTTATTGGCAAGATCGGTATGGATATACCAGAGTTTCAGACTTTCCGGAGATTGATAATCCATACGGAGGTAATACAACGGACCGTCAACGCTTGTATCAACTGAGTAAAAAAGCGTACTGTCTGCAGGAAGTCTGCGTTTGATATTATGCTGGAAAGTTTTACCGGCATCGAGAGGCAGTTTCTGGTCAATGTTGATTGCGAACATAGAGGCATCAACATTGTATTTTATCTGAACCTGCTGTTTTTTAGCTGAGTTGATTAAAAGTTTCGCATCGCCTGTTGAAGCATGAAGTTTGCCGAGCTGCGAGAAATCATAAAAAGGAATATTTTTTTTCAGAATTATTTTACCGAATCCTTTTTCTTCACCGAAAGATGTCCGTGATGAAGATATATGAGTGAAGTTTTTTGTATCCGCAAAATTTCTGGCGATATTGAATTTTAATTCTGCATTGTCCTGCGGTTTGAAATTGATTTCTTTCCATGGGATTCTGCCTTCAATTATCCAGTTGGGGCCGACAAATTTACCGGAAGTTGCAATAGTGCTGCAGTTCCATTTGCTGTCAGAATTTCTGGAATCATAAACAGTACCGCGGGGATTGATTATAAACTGATACAATGCATCGGATTTCAGATAGAGTTCGATTGAATCTTCTGTAAAAACTTCACTGTCTCTGCCGGCAAGATACTCATTTTTTTTTACAGCAGGTGAAATTACAGCAAAATAAAAATTGTTATCATCCCATGCATAATGGCTGATACTCTGACTGGTGGCAAAATTATTTTTCTTTTTTAAATCACGCATTCCGCCGATGACAGCGGAATATTCGTTTTTTTTGATAACGCCATCGGTAGTTGGAGTTGTTTTGCTGACAGAAATTTCAACGTCTGCACGTCCGCTTGAAGCGAGATTGCTTTTCAATGACTCATATTCAGCATTGATTTCATCCGGAGTGAGAGTTTTATCATAAATTTTCACTTCATCGAGCAAAGTTTGCCCGGGCTTGCCTGCCCAATGCTCACCCAGCACAATTTCAGCGAAGTCATCTTTGAGAATGGCTTTCATCATTGAATGTTTGCGGAGTTTGCCGTCAATATAGAGTGAAAAATTATCCTTGTTCCATGTAGCGGCGATATGATGCCATTCGCCTTTTTTCCAGCTGTTGACTGCAGAACGGACGGTGGTTTGATTTTTTTCGGTATAAGTTCCGTAATATCCCAAAAAATCACGGACATTGCCGTATTTGTACAAAAACAGCCAGTGGTTGCCGTTGCGGCCGGAAAACAAATGATGCTGAGCCAGAGATTTTCCGTCCCATGTTACGGGTTTGACCCACATGGAAACAGTACCGTTTGCGGCAGGAAGTTTCGGATTGATTTTGTAAACGAGAGTCAGGATTTCTCCGGTGGAAGTTTCACCGACGGGGAATGCTTTTCCTTTGATGCCGGGCTGGAGAAAAGTATCGGCCTGATATTTTTGACCTTTTTTCCCTTTTTTCACCCGCAAAACAGGTTTGACACCGATAGCATCACGGAGACCGGCGACTGTGGTTCTGCTGTTAGCAGTGCCGCCGAAATCTGCCTGGGCAGTTTTGTCAAAAGAGATATAAATCGTCGGGTCCGCTCCCGCAAGATGCATAGCCATCATTGCTGAAGCAGCGGCAAAAAATAATTTTGTTTTCATTTTTTAACCTTGCTTTTATTATTTATTCATTGTAAAGAAATACATTTTTTTTCTTTTCATTTTTAGTATAAATATCATTCGGAACAACAGCAGAAACATGACCGTCAACATAGGCAATGTTGAATTTATTGCCATGCAGTTTGTAACGGGCTTCAGGATAATAATAATCTGTATTACTTCCGGGAGACATACTGCCGTCATAAATAATAGTAGGATAGCCTCTGGTAATATTGCCTTCATCGGTATAATAATCAGAAAGCATAAGTGTTTTTGAAGGAGCTGTAATTTTTGATAATTTGGCAGGTTTTGTATAAATATCTTTGATTCCGGGACCATTATCAAGCCAGGCATTGGTTTTGCGGCCGATAAGCACACCGGACATTCCATATGTCAATTTACAACTCCATGAAAACTGATCGCTGGTCCAGTCTTCTTTGTAATCAGCAGCGGAAGTCTGGGCATATTTATTAAAAATAGGTCTGCATCTGACAGACGCTGCTTTTTTTTCTACTTTTATATAACCTGACTTTTCCAATATATAGCCCCACGGACATTCCGCGGCAGTTTCATAAGTTGAGGAATGATGTTGAAAATTACCGTCAAAATCATCCAGATACATATTCTGCTGCATAGCAATCTGTTTTAGTTTTGAGGTACAGTCTGCAGCATAAGCCCGGTCTCGTGCTTTGCTCAGAGCCGGAAGCAGCATACCTGCAAGAATTGCGATAATTGCAATGACGACTAACAGTTCAATCAAAGTGAACTTCCCGGCGATTTGAGTTGAGTGTTTTTTCATTTTATATCCTTTCTGTTAAGGGGTTATTTGGATTTCCGGATGTATATAAATTGTTTCTGCTTCGTTTTTTCTGCCGCAGATAACGTCAAGCAGCAGTTTTACTGCAGTTTCTGCCTTCTTCATTATATCGTATTCAAAACGCTCTCCTGCAATCAATCCTTTCGGAATAATCGGTATCTGTTTACTGACAGAATAAATAAAATGAGGATGCCAATCCACTCCGTTCAACTGCATTTTCACAATTTCACGGTGAGCAATATTCATTATTATATCATCGGGAATGAACAAAACATCGGGACGTTTGTTTGCCGGCATAATACTGAAACCATGCAGAACAGTTATCAATTTTTCTGTCCATTCAAAGGGTTTATCTTCAACTTGTATATCAGTCTGCAGGAAACAGCAGTAAATTTCAGGATCAAGAGGACAGTTTTCCATAAAAGTATCACGGATTTTATCAGTTACAGGAAATCCGCAATGCAGCAGAGCCGGACGTTTTAAATTACGTTTTGCCGCCATGACAAAAAAATCCGCCAGATAATCTGAATCACAAACTTTAAAACCTTTGTTGAATGTTGCAGAATCCAGTGAAACTACCGGAATTTTATGTTTATTCAGAAAATCCCACGCTTCATAATCTAATGAAACTGTAGTTATAAGCCCCTGAATTTCCTTCTGCTCAATACAACGTTTCAAACCGTCAAAATATGAAAGTGAATCTGTAAGTGTCATTTCCGGAAAGTTACGCATAAAAAGTTTGCACTGACAGGCGTTCTGATGCAACTGCAGCTGCAGACACTGCATCATCGAGGCCGACGCAGGCTGAAAAGTTCTCCACATGGAGACAAGTCCTATTTGCCGGGCGATAAAGCCGTCAGTATCCTGATTTTTGACAAAAACGCCTTTGTGCGGACGGATTTCCAGAATTCCGGATTTTGCGAGAGTATCGATTGCCCGCTGAATGGTGGTTGCACCGACGTTGAATTGCAGTCTCAATTCATTTTGAGACGGCAGTTTATCGCCTGCTTTCATGTTCAAATCACGCATAAGACAAACGATCAGCTGTTTGGCAAATTCAGTTTTTTCACCTTGATTTTTCTTCTTCATTGACATTATATTCCTGAAGTAAACTGTTTATAGTTTACTTTCACGATATAATGGTTTACTGTTTTGTCAAGAGGAAAAACAAATTTTTTTCAAAAAAATTATTACATAAAAAAACTTGCAAAAATCCCGCTGTTCAAACGGTTTTAAGGTATGCTTCAAATGCCGCTGCCTTTTCTTTGGTTTCAAAGGCGAAATATGCTTCAACTTTCCACGGTTTGAACTTTGAGGTATGAGGTACTTCACCAGCGTTGTGTTTTGCAAGGCGGGACTTTAAATCTGCTGTACTGCCGATATAACGCTGATCAGGATGGGAAATATTGCGTAAAATGTAGGTGTAGAACATTCGTTTTTCTCCAATTCTCTGCCGTTAGCCCTCCGTCGCTTTAGCGAAGGATGTAGAGAGTTACAGAACTGCGAAAAAAGTCTCATGAAATCAAAAAACGTTAAAATGTAATGCAGAGGACTTTCCCTGATAAAAGTTCGTAGTCTTGACTTGAATTTTATTATGCAAATGATATATTATTTTTGAGGGTATTCACTATAAAATTATTTTATTTGGAGAAAGTTTGTGAAGCATAAAAAATATTATGATATAGTTCAGGAGATTCTGGAGGCTTTCAAAATTGAAACACTGCCAAGAGAGATTGATATCTATGGTATGGCTGAAGATATGTGTACTGCTGACGATGCAACTCAAATTCGAATGATCGGTATTTTTCTTTATTTTGCAGTATATGGAGATGAAAGATGTTCAGATATTGGAAATTTATCTATGTTTTGTCTTACTCTTTTGCCCCTTCCGGAAGATATTTCAGAATATTCCAGACAGCAGAGAATGGTATTTTTAAATAATTTTTCCAGACAGCAAATCCGCCTTATGTTGTTTGTAATTATGAAACTTGCTGAAAATAAAATATTGGATTCCGAAACGAAAGAATTCATCAATTTCTGGACAATACGTTATCTTGATGTAAATTAAAGCAGAATGTGATTTTACTTAAAATCAAAAATGACGATTAGAGAATGATCTGCCGCAATGGGTTATTTAAGATTCTGTTTCGTGGTGTTGATTGAGGCGATCAGAGTTATTCTGATTTCCCGGCAGAGATTTTCCAACCGATCATATTCTGCCGAAGAGAGGATATTTGTTTTTCCCAATAGCAGCAACCAGTAGCTTGTTTCATTGGCTTCTTTCAAGGCAATTTGCAGTTTTGAAACAAAATCAGCTTTCCCGTGAGCATATTGCGCTTCGTGGATGTTGGCTCCGATACTTGTTCCGGCTCTGCCGATTTGATTGCATATAATCGTTTCTCTCTGTTCTTTCAGATATTTTACAAGATTCAATATTTCAACTGCAAAGGCAACAGAAAGATCAACGAGTTTATTTGAAGTTTTTTCCATGAGATTTTTTCTTTCCATTGAATCATGCCGCATAGACAAGGAATATTTGCAAACATAACTCTCATTTTTCATTTTTAAATCATACGGAGCGTGAGCGGAGTGCTTCATATCGGAATGAAATGAAGATGCTTCATATTGTGGAGTGAAACGAAACAATGCTTCATCTGAAAAGGCGTTTTTATGAAGCACGCCTGACGGCGTATGAAGCGGCACTGCGTGCCATGAAGCGCACCTTCGGTGCATGAAGCGAAGCCTTTTCAGGCTTCATTCACCATTTTTGCCGCAGGCAAAAATGGTGGAGCTGATGGGATTCGAACCCACGACATCCACGTTGCGAACGTGACACTCTAGCCAACTGAGTTACAGCCCCTTTTCTATTTTTTATAAAATAACACTTCTTTTGAAAAAATCAAGTGTTTTTACTGCTTTTCAATAAATTTTATTACTCGTAACGCAATGCCTCTATCGGGTCAAGTTTTGATGCTTTCCATGCCGGATAAAATCCGAATAAAATCCCGACAAATGCAGAAACTGCAACTGCTGCAATCACTGCTCCCGGACTTGACTCTATCGGCCACTTGGCAATATGCTGTATCAGAAGTGATGCTCCATGCCCCAGCAATATACCGAGAATCCCCCCCGCAAGACAAAGAACTGTTGACTCTATCAGAAACTGCATCAGAATATCTCTTGATCTTGCTCCGACAGCCATTCTCAATCCGATTTCACGGGTACGTTCAGTCACCGAAACCAGCATGATATTCATAATGCCGACTCCGCCGACTACCAATGATATAAGTGCAACTCCAAGCAGCAGATTGGTCATCAATGTCGATGTCGAATTGAGCATATTCATAAAATCCGCCGAATTGCGGATATGAAAATCATCCTCTTTTTCACCGAAAATACGGTGGCGGCGGCGTAAAACATCCGCAACTTCCTGCAGTGCCTGCTCCACTTTGTCCGTTGAAACTGCTTCAAAAACGATCTGATTCAACTGGCTGAATCTGGAATAAAAAAGTTTATCCCTCGTAACTGAAGCATCCTGCTCCGGATAAAGTGCAACCCCCGATACCACAAATCTGTCTCCGGGATAATTTGAAACCGTACTTGTCGTATTGGTCGCAGTTCCCATTTTCAATCCGGTCACCCGCATCTGCAAAGTTGACCACGGTGTCATTATAACGTCGTCTTCATCCATGCCGATCATATTGGCCCCCTTGGATTTCAAAACGCCGACAACTTCAAAAGCCACATCACCTATACGCAATTCACTCTCAATCGGTGACAAACCGCCGAAAAGTTCCTTGACGATCGTTGAACCGACAATACACACGCGGGCATTGGTATCGACTTCCTCTTCAGTGAAGCACCTTCCCTCTGCAATCTGCCAGTTGCGGATCGGCAGATAATCAGGTGAAACCCCGTACATTGCCGCCGGCATCCATATTGCATTGCCGAAAATCACCTGAGTTCCGCTGCTGCGGACAACCGGAGAACATTTGCCTACACTCGGACATTCCTGCCGGATGGCTTCGGCATCTGCAGGAGTCAATGTCACTGCAGTACCTGCTTCTTTGCGTGGAGACCCCGGCATACGCATTGCACCGGGCATGACCATAACGGAATTTGCACCCATTTTTTCAATGGTGGATCGCAGTGAAGTTTTGGAACCGTTACCGATTTCCATCATCGTAATAACTGCTCCGATACCGATAACGATACCGAGAGTTGTCAGCATGGTACGGGTGGGATTTCTGCCGAGAGAGATTATTGACATACGGACAGTTGAACTTATTTTCATAATATCTCCTCTCAATGATTTTTGAACAGCCCCGGCACGATTTCGCCGTCACTCATACAGATAACACGTTTGGCATGACCTGCGATCTCGTCAGAGTGAGTGACCAGAATTACAGTGATGCCTGCCTCATTCAACTTGCTGAACATATCCATGACTTCGATACTGGTTTTGGAGTCAAGATTTCCGGTCGGTTCATCAGCAAAAATAACCGGCGGACGGTTTATCAATGCACGGGCAATGGCGACACGCTGCTGCTGACCGCCTGAAAGCTGCCCCGGATGATGACCGGCACGCTCAAGAATTCCGACCTCTTTCAAAGCCTCAAGCCCTTTGCGTCTGCATTCAGCACCCGACAGATCCCCCGCAGTATAAGCCAGCGGCATAATAACATTGTCAAGTGCAGTTGTGCGGGGCAGCAGATTGAAATTCTGAAAAACAAAACCGATTTTGCGGTTACGTATCATGGCACGCTTATCCCCTGATGCCCTGCCGAGTTCCTCGCCCTCAAGGAAATAATCCCCCGAAGTCGGACGGTCAAGACAACCGAGAATATTCATCAATGTACTTTTTCCTGAACCGGAAGCCCCCATCAAAGCGACATATTCGCCTTTTTCGATCGTCAGGGAAATTCCCTTCAAAACTGGCACGCTGACTTCACCGAGGAAATAAGTTTTGGTAATATTCTCAAGTCTGATCAATGGTACTTTTGTATCGGACATATTCAAACCTTACTTTCTCTGGGGATTACCGCGGCGGCGGGTCGGAGTCGGCAGGAACGGATTTTTGAGATTGCCGGACTGGGCGGGAGCATTTCCGGAAATAAAATCGACTCCGCTTACCAGCAGATCCCCCTCTTTCAATTCATCGGTGATAATTTCAGCCAAAGCACCGTTATTCATACCTACTTTTACTTTTACAGGAGCGAGTTTGCCTTTGCTGCGTTCAACATAGAGAATTGCCTCACGGCGGCTCTTGACCTCCGGCATGGGAACGGATTTATCAAGCAGATTTGCAGGAGGTACAAAACGCAGAAGTGCATTGGGAACTGCCAGAACATTTTTGCGTTCTCCGCGGATGAATTTGACATTGGCTGTCAGATAAGGCAGCAGACGCAGATTATCATTGGGAGCATTGACCTCAACAATATAAGTCACGACATTGGAGGAAAGTGTTGCATTCATGCGGATACGGTGAACAACGCCGTTAAACATTTCATTCGGGAAAGCATCACAGGAAAAACGAACCGGCATTCCGGGTTTTATGGCACCGATGTCAGCTTCATTAACAGAAACCCAGACCTGCATTTTCTTGAAATCTTTGGCAACAAGAAACATACTTGAAGCTGTCTGATTGGAAACAACAGTCTGACCGATACTTACACGGCGGTCAATAATGATTCCGTCAACCGGAGAAACGATTGAGCAGTATTCAAGATTGCGTTCCGCTTTGACAAGAACTGCTTCGGCACTTGCCAGCTGGGCTTTGGCCTGAGCCAGAGAAGCACGGGCTTTGGCACTTTGAGCGAGTGAAGCAAGATAAGTTGCTCTGGCATTATCGGATTCACTGCCTGACATGATTTTTTTTGCGGCGAGAGACTGCACGCGTTCCCACTCATTTTTGGCACGGATTTCATTGGCACTGCACTCTTTGATTGAGGCTTCGGCGGTCATGATTGCTGCTTTTGCCTGTTCACGGCTGGCCTGTGCCTGCTGAAGTTCGGATTTATAAATCACGTCATCGATGAGGGCGAGAACCGCACCTTTTTTGACTTTTGAGCCGTAATCGACAGTTTTGCCGTCAATGTCGGTTCCAAACTGCATGATTCTGCCGTTGACCTGAGCACCGACATTGATAAGTTCCTCCGGCTCAACAGTTCCGGTGGCTGAAATTGATCTTACGACGTCATTGCGGCTCAACTTTTCGGTACGGAAAACCATTTTTGCTGAAGTTTTGAAAAATTTACCTTTGACAATACTCCAGACACCCCAGATGACAAGGACTGCAGCGACTGCTGCAACCAGCGTTAATAAAATTTTTTTCATATTTTTCCCTTTATATAAACTGAAAATTACACTTCATACAACGAAATTATCATTACTATATTATACATTAAACTCAAAACTATTCAAGAAATTATCAAAAAAAATTTGACCTTTTCAAAAAAAGTATTATTTTTTAGAAGAAACATGAAAGGATCCCCCAAAAATGCTTGAAGATATTAAAAAAATCGCAGATAAAATTACCGAAACCGTAAAAAATGACGATTACGGCAAAAATATACGCCCCGATTATCTCCGTGAGGCAATGTTCGATTACCCGACCAGAGGCGGCAAAAGATTGCGTCCTGCCCTCTTTTACTGGTGCTTCAATATGTGCGGCGGCATCGACCGCCCCGGTCTGGAAAAATGTGCCGCCGCTCTCGAAATATGGCACAACTGGACTCTTGTACATGACGATATCATTGACGGCGACATCATGCGGCGTAACGCTCCGACTACGCATATTGCTCTGGCGGAAACCGCAAAATCTGCATTTGAGGAAAATATTCAGCCGGAAAAATACGGCAAGGATATGGCACTGCTCTGCGGCGACCTGCAGCAGGGGTGGGCAATTGATATTCTTATCCGCGGCGGAATTGAAGCCAATCTTGATCCCGGTCTCATTCTGCAGATGGTTCGCCGTATGGAACTGCGGGCAAATACCGAACTCATCAGCGGCGAAGCACTTGACGTTGAACTGGCAGTCAAAGATCTGGACGATATTGAAGTTTGTGAAATAATGCACATGATAGACCTTAAAACCGGGGCACTTTTCCGCTGTGCCTGCGAACTTGGTGCAATGGCGGCAACGGGATACAGCAAAGGCCGTGAATTTGAAAAAATTTCAGATTTTGCCCTCTATCTCGGCAGAGGTTTTCAGATGCAGGATGATGTTCTCGGAACTTTCGGAGAAGCCGCAAAACTCGGCAAAGACATAGGCTCCGACCTCCGCGAACGCAAACCGACCGTTCTTTTGCTCAAAACTCTCGAAATGGGCGACGATATTTCCGTTGAAATAATCCGCAGCCTCATCGGCAGAAACGATTTATCCGAAGCAGACATTGCCGCCGCACGCAACGCCATGCAGCGTTCAGGTGCATACGACTTTGTCAAAGCTGAAGTAAATCACTGCTTTGAAGGAGCTCTCGATGCACTCTCACACTTCCCGATGAACAGCGGCAGAAAAAATCTCGAAAAACTTGTCGAATATTTATATTCCAGAGAAAAATAATGTGATTTTTATGAATCGCTCTGTTCCTATTGCGATAGGATAAGGGATTTGGAGAATTTCAGGCGTTCAAGGATTAAAAAAAATCAGGCGTTGTATAAAATTGGGAACAGAGCGGTATTAAAAAATAATTCCGGCAATCCCTGATAGACAGAGCAAAACTCCGATAATTGCAGGAATTGACAGTTTTTCTTTAAGTTTAACTGCGGTATAGACAAAGAAAAATGCAATGGACAAACCGGTTATGACCGGATAGCCGATCGCTCCGGCATCATATCCGGTAATAATATCAAACGCTTTAAATGTCAAAAGACTTGATGTAATTGTACTGGCGGTCAACAAAAAAGTCTGTTTTGCAAAACCGTTTCTGCATACCGGAATATGGTCAACAAACATCCAGTTAAGCAATCCTCCGATGAAAATCCCCGTACACAACAAGCCTACACGGAAAAGCACATTGGATATACTGCTGACTGAATCAGCAATGAAATATGATGGCAAACTGCCGCCGCACTGTGACATTCCAATAACAATATATGCAAGTACGCAGAAAATAATCCATTTGAATTTACCGGTCCCCTGCCCTCCATCATCTTTTTTGCCGTAAATCCCCATGACTGCCATTGAAATCAACAGCAGAATAATTCCTGCGGCACGAATCGGAGAACACGGAACTTTAAAAACAAAGATACCCATGATAAAAGGTATTACAAAAGCACTTTGAGAAATCGCCCAGGTCATGCCGTGAGGACCATTTTTCATTGCCAGATTCATCAGCAGATTTGCTCCGCAATTGCAAATACCGCCGACAATCAGGGCAATAACAATGATAATATTTACTTTACCGGCAACGAAAAAAAGCGGCAATGTCAAACACATGATAATAAAAGCCATAAAAGTTTGAATCGCCGAAAGATTCAATTTTTTCTCCGCCGCCACACTGACGACAGCTCCCTGTACCACCCACAAAATACTGGTCAGAACCAGAAATAAAATTCCAATAAACACAAAAAACCTCCGGATAACAAAATTGCAATAATATACAATAAAATTCAGAAAAAACAAATTCTGAATAAAAAAAGCAGGAAAATACCGCGATTTTCCTGCTTCAAACTTGTATTCAGAATGATACAGAATTATTTATCTGTTTTTTCTTTTTCAAGTTCTTCAAATTTCTGTTTTTCAGATATGGCGACTTCTCCGTCAACCATACCGTTGTCAAGCGGATTGGCAACACGGTTTCTCAACGCTTCAAACAGACGTCTCAAGTCGATCGTACTGCCGATACTGAACCATACAGTTGAGAATGCGGCCGCAATACCTGGAATCACCAGACTGACAATCAGAAAATAATTTCCCCACCACTTCAGCGGCCACGGAGAAATAGCGTTCCAGATAACTACACAGATAAATGCCAGAAAGAACTTGTAAACAAATGTGTAGCAGAAAACTGAAACAACTAAAATTCTATCGCCTCTGGTATGTTCGGGAGTAAATCCGATAAGTTTACCCCAGATAGTTTTTATAGTGATTTTTTCAGCTTTTTTCTTTTCGCCTTCAACAGAATAAATACCGCGGTGCAGCATACGATCCAGATTGAACGGCTTGCGGAAAGTTATCGCTGAAACGATCCAATAAACAGCCAGAGAAACAACCATTGACATAAAGAAAAATTCGTATGCATTGATCGGACATTTCAAACGGTTCATTTCCCAGACAATGTAGGGATTGAAAGGACCGGAAACAGTTTCAAGGAAATTGCCGACAGCTTCAACCATACCATTTTCCTCAAGCCACGGATAAATCGTTTTCGCCCATCCACGCTGCAGGAAAATACCGCAGAAACTTACAAACATACCGGACAACAGTGATGCCCATGCTCCCGCTGTCGTTCCGAATCTGGAATAAATACCGAAAAGCAGCATCGGACCGCAGCCGCCCATCCACATACCATACATGATCTGCACAAACATATTGATATAGTCGATCTGCGACATGAAAAACGATCCGCAGAAAAAGAATATTCCAATAAATATAGCAATGCCGCGAATCCAGCGGATATGTGCTTGCGGTGACAACTGTCCGTTTTTGTAAAACGGAACCACACAGTCCTGTACCAGAGTTGAACAGGCACTGTATATTCGACTGTCATCAGTAGAAATAATAAATATCACAATCATCAGACAGAAAAGTCCTGAAAGTCCGACCGGCAGAATATGACGCATAACTGCAGGCAGCATCAACTGACCGAAAAGTGTTTTGTACTGCTGAGTTTTGGAACTTCCGGAACCATCTGTTCCGAAATATTTCTGTGCAGTTTCAAAATAAACGGTATCTGCATTCTGCTCTTGAGACATCGGAGTCCCCTTGCCGACAACGTGAGTTGAGGCGGGAATTGCCTTGATGACATTCATAAACTTTTCACGTTCAGTAATATTGGGAATAAGTTCCTCGGCAATATTTTCTGAGATTGAAACACGGATATCTTTTGCCTCCTTGGCAAAATTGACATGATTCATGATAGTAATGATCGCAAGTGCAAAAATAATGAAGAAAATAAAGGTGAATGCACCACGCCATGTCGCAATAACACTTGCCATTTTTGATTCATGTGCACTGATGGAAGAGTTACTGTTGCCGGTATAACCTGCCAGTGCATTCAAAACAAGACTCATAATGCTGGTCAGCAGCATAAAAAGATTGAAATCTCTCAATTTGCTGATGTCATACGGATTGATAAAACTTTCACCCGGGACACGGTCAACCAATACCTGTGCAATTTCATTCGGCCATGACAGTTTGACCAGAAAATAGATGACAAATATGGTAATGACCGGAAAACAGATAATACCCTGAATCGTATCAGTAACATTGATAGCCAGCATACCGCCCATGTAGATAATAGCAATAGCCAGTGTCAGCAGAACCAAAACTATTATCATAAAAGTCGGAATTTCGAGACCGAAAAGCGATACTTTCTGCGGCAGATCCAAATATGCAATAAAAAAACGTGCGGCAATTGCAGGCATGATGATATTTGCCATCATTTCCGCAATCGAACGCAGAAAACTTGCAAAAATACGCAAAGGTCTGTTGTAACGCATTTCCAGCAGCTGACCGATACTCATAACCCTTGTTTCACGGAAACGGTAAAAACAATAACCGAAAAGCGACATTCCAAGTCCCAGCGGGAACGTGATACTGTTCCAGAATGTCAACGCAAAACCGGTTTTGTAATGAACCTCAATATATGCAATCAGCGTAATCAAACCGAGAGCATTCGCCATGTTCGCCGTGGAAATAACAAAACGGCGGCATACACGTCCGCATACCAGAAAATCTGATACCCCTGTGATAAAACGTCTGACATAATAAGCCATATACATAATAAATCCTACCGGAATTATTACGATCAGCCAGTCAATAATACTCATTCTCCGATAACTCCTTTCTTTTTTTCAAAAAAATTGAATATTGATAACTGTTATTAAATAATTTAAATATAACACACTTTATGACTTTTTAAACCGAAAATCATATAATATTTATACTTTTTTATTTCTTTTTGCGTGTTACACCCTCATATTTAAGCATATTTACCAGGTCGCCACGCAAAATTGCACAGAATGGAATATGCGGTTTACGGGTGAAAAGCAGTCCCATTTTGCGGCTCAGACGCATATGCAGATTGACTGCCCAGCCGCCGGCAGCAAAGAAATCAGAAATCCGGCGGTTCTGCAATTTAACTATTGAAACCAGCATCATCGGGGCACTGATAGTTAATGCAATACCAAAAAGCACCGCTACAATATTCCAGACCGGAACTCCTTTGAGAGTATTGGTTATAAACGCCACGGATGAACCGAGGGCTGCCAGACCGACGCCGCCGCCCATAAGAAGCATTGAACCGCTGATTGCCGGAGTCTGTTTGACCTCCTGCGTATTCATAAGTTTGGAAGCATCACCCTTGGCGGCGGTATTGACCTGCTTATTGACCGCAGTTTCAACATCTTTCGAACGGGTGGAGAAAAATTTGTCCGCCTGTTTGGTCATGAAACTGCCAAACGAATAGAACGGCTGGAGAAGTGCCTCTACAAATGAAACCGGCTGCTGAACCAAATCAATGACCTTGGCGTCATATTCAGTGCCGTCTCCGGCATAAAAAATTCCGCATTTACCGACAAAAATGTTCCGCATCGTACCGGAAGTTACAGCACTGGCAATGGTCATTTTGCGAACTTCTTTATTAACAGTACTTTCCAAAGCAAGATACATGACACAGATATTACTGCGTTGAATGATTTTTTTGTGCTCGGCAAGATTGCTGACACAGACATTAAGTGCAAAATAACGTCCGCCCATAACCACATATCCCGGCTGAACCATACTCAAAACATTGGGATCGAAAAGCTCAGAAAGCGAAACAAAATTATTGACAAAACGGAGCATATATTTCTGATAAAGTGCCAGTTTTCGCAAAGTTTCAAGAGCCTTGATCTCTGAAGAAACAGATTTGTCATATTCAATAAGTGCACGCAATTTTGTGACAGTATTTTCAGCGAGATCAAGCTCAATATCTTCAATGCTCATACCTGCAAATTTTTCATCCGCACCGGTACTGCTCCACTGCAGACGGGCGGCAAAATTGCTGACAACTAAGTTCCATTCATCAACAGTCAGAATTGATTCGGAAGCAATTGCACCGACTTCAAAAGCTTCTGCCATAAAATCTTTAAGTTTATTGAGCCACAGCGGATTTACCCAGCGACTCATGTCAAGCTGTTTGACGGCACTGAGTTGAGCAATGGGAGCGTTCTGAATAAACTCCTGCACAGCCTGAACGTTCTTCGGGTCAAGTTTGATCTGGGCGGCAAAACGTTCCTCATCTTCATTTGTCAAAGCACCGCAAAGCATGAAATATTCATTAAGTTTATCCATGACCGCCTGATAAATTTTGAAAAAGTCGCCCGCTTTTTCCTTGTAAACAGAATCCATTTCAAGCTGAACTCCGGCTTTCAGCCAGTCACGTTGTGCCGCCGCACGTTTCAGATATTCATCCAGAAGTTCAGTATCAATGCCCTGCAATGTACTCAAATCTGTTTTGGAACCGCAAATTTTCATAACATTGCCGATAACGCGTTCCAAATCAACATCTTCGGTATTTTCCAAAGTAACAACTCCGTCACCGTTGCTGTTGCCGGCACCGATAATTGAGGCTGTATTACGCAAATCAGCAAGAGAGATTTCTGTTTCGCCCGCACGGTTGAGATTGCTCAAAATCAATTTGACTGCAGACTGCAGCATCGGACCTTCAGCATGATTTTCATCAAAGGCGTCCAATTTCAAAACATCGGAATTATCATTGATTCCGGAATAATCTTTCAAGACTGCAAACAGCCATTTCAATGCGGCACGGAGTTCATTCGGACGGATTCTGCCATTGCCGTCAGTATCAAGAAAAGTGAGAAATTCAGGGTCTGCAACCACTGCATCTTTCGGAATTGAATTTACCGCCCAGAGAGCGTGATCAAGTTCAATAATTTTTTTCATATCATCAGCATTCATAAGTGAAGGCTGATGTGATGAACCGATTTTACGAAACATCATCTGATCTGTTTTTTTCATATTTATTCCTCTTGATTTTCTCTCCGCAAAGTATGCAAAACGGAGAAATATTGATAAAAACCATATAATAAAACTCCCGCTGTCACCACAAACAGCAGCAGCAGAAAAACATCTCCGTAACGTGTGTAAAACGTTTTGACCGGTCTTTCCTGAACGAGTCCGTCAGCAATGCCAATCTTTCTTGAACGGTCAAGCAATTTTTCATCCATCTGCCAGCCGATCCTGCCTGACGGCAGAATCCAGACACTTGCCCCGTTATTGCCTGAACGCAAAGCCGGAAGGCCGGTTTCAACACAACGGAAAAGTGCATTTGCAACGTGCTGTTCAGGTTCGGAACTTTCCGGATACCATGCGTCATTATTTATTGCCAGCAGCATATTGGCACCGAGATTTGCTTCATCCCGTGCCAGCGAGGCAAAAATGCTTTCATAACAGATCGCCATTCCTGCACGGACACCGGGCAGTATCGGCAATGGAGCGGCATTTGTCCCGGCTCTGAGGTCACGTCCCATGCCGATTTTCTCAATCCAGCTTTCCGGCAGATATTTGCTGAAGGGGATAAATTCCCCGAATGGAACACGGTTTATTTTGGCATATTTTGCACCGACTCTGCCCTGACTGTTGATCAGTAAAGCGGAATTTGTCATATCGTAATCATTTCTGCCGACTCTGACAAAATCCAAAGTCCCGGTCAGCAGAGGAATTTTCTTTGAACGTACAAACTGCCAGACATAGCTGCGGTACAATCCTGAAACATAATTCCCCCCGAAATAAGGATACGGAACTGCAGTTTCGGGCCAAACGATAATATCCGGCTTTTCTGAAGCAAGTTCGTATGACAGTCTGATATAAACATCCAGTGCCTCCTTTGCCATTTCAGCACTGCTGATACGACGCTGGGAAATATCCCCCTGCACTACTCCGAAACGAACTTTTCTGCCGTTCAAATAATCTTTTTCAACTTTTCTGCACTCAAAATATCCCCAACAGCAAACGGCACTTATCAATATGGCAAAAAACAATGCAGGAGCAATAACTCCCTGCCATTCAACATCTTTTGAACGCATTTTATTTTCAATGGTCCATATTGCCAGAGCCAGCACCGCATTGACACCGAGCACCATGAAACTTACGCCGTAAATTCCGGTATATTTGACAATCTGGATAAGATAGAGCATTTTATACTGGGTAACACCGATGAAATTCCACGGAAACATTCCGATACGGATATACTCAAGTGCAATAAACAAAGCACTGCAGAAAATTGCAAAAAACAATCCTTTGTACCACTTCAAACTGCATTTTTCACGGATTTTGAAGTCCGACATCAGAACTTTTTCGCTTCTGAAACTCCATTGCCAGGCAAAAGATACCAGCACCGCATATACCCCG
Source organism: Lentisphaeria bacterium (assembly GCA_017502435.1). GTDB lineage: Bacteria > Verrucomicrobiota > Lentisphaeria > Victivallales > Victivallaceae > RGIG5270. The sequence goes on along the minus strand of JAFVUZ010000028.1, from coordinate 39,970 downwards.
CCCCACAATCCTTTGACGGCGGCAATCCCGAACGGAACAAACACATTTATTTCACGCAGCCAGAAATAAGCACAAAAACTCCATGTCAAACTCCACAAATATCCATACATGAATAACTTCCACGAAACGACAATCTTCATCGCCGTTTTTATCAGATACGCAACTGCCGCAAAAGCAAGCACTTCCCAATTCAAAGGCGGAAATGCCGCACTCAAACCAAGCCCGCTGACGATCAGCAAAAGCATGGTCAGTACAGTATTTGTCAAAGAAATACGGTACGATTCGTCTTCCGGAACGCTGTATCCTTTATAAGAAACAGTTTTTTTCTTAAAAAAGTTCATTTCATCCTCTAAAAAAAATTGAAAAAATTCTTTCAGAGTGTAATTTAATACATATATTTTCAAATTCAACCATGCGAACTCATTTTCGCTGAAAAAAAGCTCTGCCAAAAGGGTTTCAGGAAGTTAATTATGAAAAAATCAGAGATTTTACAATTTGATCATTTGGTAATCGGCAGCGGGCTTGCCGGTTTGTCAAGCGCTTTGAATCTGGCTCCAACCGGACATTCTATCGCCGTCGTGACCAAACGCAATACCGATGACTGCAATACAAAATGTGCCCAGGGCGGCATCGCCTGTGTCACTGATACCGACGATACTTTTGACGAACACGTCATTGATACTCTCAATGCCGGTGCCGGACTCTGCAATGAAAAAGCCGTCCGCGTCATCGTCGAAAACGGTCCTGCCGTCCTCAAAGAACTTATCAGCCGCGGTGTGAAATTCACCACCAGAGGCGAACTCGGATATGCCGACGAACAACAGTCTTACGACCTCGGCAGAGAGGGCGGACACCTGAAACGCCGCATCCTGCACGCAGGCGATATCACCGGTGCAGAAGTTGAACGTGCCCTCATCGAAGAGTGCAAAAAATATCCCAATATCAAAATTTTTGAACACCATTTCGCCATCGACCTCATCGTTTCAAAACATATCGGACTAAGAGGTGCAAAACGCTGCTTCGGAGCTTATGTGCTTGACATAAAAAATGACAAAGTGGAAACCTTTGCCGCTTACTCAACTCACCTCGCCTGCGGCGGTGCCGGAAAAGTTTACCTCTATACCAGCAATCCAGATGTCGCCTGCGGCGGCGGTATCGCCATGGGCTACCGTGCGGGTGCAACCATCAGCAATATGGAATTCATCCAGTTCCATCCTACCATTCTGCATGACGTAAACGAACGCTCATTCCTTATCTCCGAAGCCGTCCGCGGCGAAGGTGCCATCCTCAAATACAAAGATGCAAAAGGCAACCTCGTGGAATTCATGCACAAATACCACCCGCTGAAAAGCCTTGCCCCGCGTGATGTCGTAGCACGTGCCATTGATAATGAAATGAAACGTACCGGCAGCGAATGCGTTTATCTCGATATAACTCACAAATCCGAAGATGAGCTCAAACAGCGGTTCCCCAATATTTTCAAAAAATGTCTCTCCGTCGGAGTCAATATGGCTCATGACCCGATCCCCGTCGTCCCCGCCGCCCATTATGTCTGCGGCGGCGTCAAAACCGATGTCAACGGCAAAACCAATATCGACGGACTTTATGCCGCAGGGGAATGTGCCTGCACCGGACTGCACGGAGCGAACCGCCTTGCCAGCAACAGTCTGCTGGAGGCTCTGGTAATTGCCAAAACCTCCTCAAATGATGCGGTAAGTGAATATGACCGTCTGAAAAAGATTTTCCCTGATGTCAAACTTATTCCGCATTGGGTATCAGGCAATGCCACCAACTCCGATGAAATCGTCATCCTGACTCACAACTGGGATGAAATCCGCCGCTTCATGTGGGATTATGTCGGCATCTACCGTACAACCAAACGTCTTGAACGTGCCAAAGCACGCATCAAACTTATCCGCAAAGAGATCGAAAAATATTACTGGGACTTCCTCGTTACCAGCGATTTGATCGAACTCCGCAATATTGCCACAGTTGCAGAACTTATTATTGACTCCTCTCTGGAACGCAAAGAGAGCCGCGGTCTGCATTTCAACGCCGACTACCCCTCAACCGATCCGGATCTGGAAAAAACCGATACCGATATTACCAGAAAGATTTAACCTGCTCCCTAACCATGCATAAATACCTTGACATCGACCCGAAAATAATAAACATTATCAGAAATCTGCAGGATGCAGGTTATGAAACATACGTCGTCGGCGGAGCCGTCCGTGATTTGCTGCTCGGACATACTCCCAAAGATTACGATATTTCAACCGCCGCAACTCCGGAAGAAATATGCAAAGTTTTCGGCCGCCGCCAGACAATGATAATCGGCAAGCGTTTCCGTCTCGTCCATTACAGAATGGGACGTGAAATTGTTGAGATAAGCACTTTCCGGCGGACTCCCGGCAAATCCGATCTCAAAAATCATCCGAAACTTGCTCATCTGCCTGAAAAAATGATTGTAGATGATAATAATTTCGGTTCTTCAAAAGAAGATGCTTTCCGCCGTGATTTCACTGTCAATGCCCTATTTTATGATCCGGTAAAAGAAGAGATTATAGACTATACAAACTCCGGTCTGAAAGATATCGAAAGCAAAACCGTCCGTGTCATAGGTGAACCGGATGTGCGTTTTGAGGAAGATCCGGTCCGTATGCTCCGTGCATTGAAACTCGTCGGACGTTTCGGCTTCGCCCTCGATGACAAAGCCGAAAACAGCCTTTTTGTCAATATGGACAAAATAAAACACGTTCCGATTTCCCGCATGACTCTGGAATTGGAAAAAGTATTAAGTTCATGCTATATTGATACAGTTCTGGAAGCATTTCACGATTTCGGACTGCTGCCCTATTTTCTGCCGTATTTTGCACGGAACTGGGGCTCTCCTGAAATGGAAAAAGCACTTGATCTTGTCTATGAACGCAACTGTCAGGTAAGTTCGGGCTGCTTGCGTAACAGCATTTCACTTGCAATGGCGTGCCTTGCACTGCCTTTTATTGAACGCGACATTGCCAAACACCAATGCCGACCGTCACTGGCTGCTGCAGATGTGATGAATCAGGCATTCAAGCCGCAGACAATGGTCAAACGTTTGCTTTTTGCCGCAGAAAAAACCATCAATATTTACCTCACAGAGAAAAAGCCGCGACGCAGTCAAACTCATACAAGTACCTATCAGCACGCATTGGAACTCAAAAATATTGTAAATTTTGTCAATGATTCAAAAAAAACAGAAGAAAAAAGCGAAAGGATCTGATCTTATGACTCAATTTATCAGCAGAGAAAAAATTTTTGAACAGATAAAAAAACGCAAAGATTTCCAATATTTCGCTCCCGCCTCCGACCGTTCTTTCCGGAATAATATCTCTGAATCAAAAAAACAGAAATTCATCCGTGATGCTGAACTTGCCGCTGCAGCAGAAATTCCCATGCTGACGGCGGCTGATTATATGAAATTTGCCCGTGAAGGCAACCGTATTGCCTATGAAACACCTTATATTAAACGACGTACAATACTCTTTCAGCTTGTTATGGGAGAATATGCAGAATATAAGGGGAGATTTATTGACAATATCGTTGAAATACTCTGGCAGACAATTTCCGAACCTGTCTGGTGCTGGCCTGCTCATCAACGTCTGAACGGAAAACTCCTGCCGGAACCTGAACACTGGGTAGTTGACCTTTTTGCAGCTCAAACTGCCAAACTGCTCAGCGACACTCTTCAGCTGCTCGGCCCTGAACTGGAAAAAGATTTCGCACCGCTCTGCAGCCGTATCCGTTATGAAATATCACACCGTGTTCTGGAAGTGACGGAAAAACTTACAGACGAAAACTGCTATTGGTACGGCGGCGATAACAACTGGAGCGTATGGTGCAGTTATGCAGTAAGCTGTGCCGCTTTTTCCGTCTGGCACAATGAAACTGAACGGCTGGCAAAACATATAGCCAAACACATGATACCGTGCGAAAGATTTTTTGACAAATACTATAATGACGGAGCCTGTCAGGAGGGCCCGTGTTACTGGGCGGTTTCGGTGGGAATGCTGATGAATTATCTGAATGTCATGCAGAAAATTATCGGCGGAATGGATGATATTTTCAATTCTCCGAAACTCAAAGCAATGAATGATTTTCTGCCCAGGCTGAATCTTTACGGCAATACATTTTTAAATTTTGCCGATGCAGAATATTCAATTATGAAGTTTCCGCGTGGACTTTTTTATAACTACGGCAAATGTTCAAACTCCTCTGAACTTATGTCACTGGCACTGAATATGCCGCCGCCGGATCCGGCATTCAAGCACCTCGGCAACCGTGATCTCAACTTTTTTGACGAAGCATTTTATGACATTATGCTTGATAATGAGAAAAAAATGCTGCGGACTTTCAATGCCGTCGATTTCTGGGATATCATCAACATCTGCATTATGCGTCAGAATCCAGAAAATCCATCCAAAGGAACTGTTCTCACCGTCAAAGGCGGCCATAACGGAGAATCACACGGCCATTTCGACCTCGGACACATTACCCTGCACCGCAACGGTCAGCCATTGATAATCGACATCGGCAGAGGCGAATACAATCAGAAAGTTTTTTCAGCAAACCGTTATGATATATGGTATTTGAACAGCGAAGGCCATAACGCCGCCCGCTTCAACAACTGTAATCAGGGACTTGGAAAAGATTTTTACTGCACAGCAAAAGTCACTGAAAAAAGTGCAATCTACGACATTACCCATGCCTACCCTGCTGAAAACAAAATCAATTCATATATACGCATGGTAGATTTTGACCGGCAAAATGGAAATGTGATTCTGAAAGACAGTATCAAATTTGAAGGAAAAAAAGAGATCGATATAACTTTTTTCTCACCCGTTGAACCATCAGATACAACAGAAAACTCACTGCGTCTCGGCCCCATACTGCTTGAATGCTCCAACATAAAAATCTCCCGTACAGAAGAAATTCAACTGAATGACAACAAACTCAATCTGCTGTGGGGCAGACTTTACCGCATTGACCTGCATCTGACTGCCGACAATACCGCAGAATATCAAATACATTTCAAAGCATTATAAATACAACTGTCAGGAAAGGAAATAAATTATGAAAATTGCAGTAAGTTGTGAAAACAATCAGGTATTCCAACACTTCGGACACACTCCGGAATTTGCTGTTTTTGAAGCTCAGGACGAAAAAATCATGTCAGAAGAAAAATTGAGTTGTGAAGGTTCCGGACACGGAGCATTGGCAACCTTGCTTGCAAATGCCGGTGTTGAAGTCCTTATTTGCGGCGGAATCGGCGGCGGTGCAATGAATGCACTTGCCAGAGAAAACATTTTTGTCGTCGGCGGTGCAGAAGGAGACGTCCGTCAGGCGGCAGAGGACTTTGCCAACGGCCGTTTGAAAGTACGTGCAAATTTCCATTGCAATCACCACGACCATGAAGACGGTCACTCATGCGGCGATCACGACTGCGGCTCGCATAAGTGCCATTGATAATGGCATTATTCTGTTACAACCTGTATAAAATACAAGGCTCTGTACTAAACATTGACTGATAATAAAAAAAAATTGAGGGGGTTCGGGGGTATAGTGAGTTGCGACAGCAACGAACGACATACCCCTGATGTGGCTAATTCGGCGAAAGATTTGATTGCTCATTCCCTAAAAAAAGGGGAGGAGCAATCGAACATTCCGCCGAAAAAATAGCTAAACACCACACAGCCGCCGACATTCACGCGTCAGCGTAATATCGCACCGGGTCGTACCCGGCGCGGGGTGCAGGGGCGGCGTAAGCCCCTGCAAAAAAACACAAAATAAGTTATCTCCCCATATTGGGAATAGAGCATTTCAAAAAGGTTTTTTCCCCACAAAACAGTTTTGCAGCAGCCTCTTTTGTTTTTTTCAATCTGTACTGAATTACAGGATTATTTGCCGTATTTTTCAAAATAGGGCTTGAGAGATTCACCCCAGACGGTGTAACCTTTGGCATTACGGGGATGGAGATAGTCAGGCATCATGCTTTTTTCCAGAACGCCGTCGGCGGTAAGGAAGTTTTTGCGGATATCAACCCAGATAATATCTTTGCCGTTGCAGAGTTTAACGATTTCGTCATTAACTTTGTCGTTGACTTTGCGGAGTGAATTGTTTTTGTTCTGACCGCGGGGGAAGATAGCGTAAAGCAGAATTTTTGCTTCAGGATAGCGTTTGCGGACTTCTTCAACAATACGTTTGACACCTGCGGCGGTGGCTCTGTAATCAAAGCGGTTATTGGTACCGATCATGATTGTGACCAGTTTGGGATTGATAAGTTCAAGGATACCGGATTTTTCGATAATCCAGAGAGTATTGAAAGTTTTATCGCCGCCGCATCCGAGGTTCAGGACATTATAAGGAGTGATATATTTTTTCTGAACTTCAGCGGCAGGTTTGTATTCCCACTGATGAGTGATGGAGTCGCCGAGCATAAGGATTTTGATTTTGTCTTTATTGGCGGCGGCATAAGCTTTTTTGGCGGCATGGCGTTTTACATGACGTTTGTATTGCACAGGAGTTGTTGCGGCTTTGATCTGTTCTTCGAGAGTAAGTTTTTTGGGAGCGGCTTTTTTAACTGCCTTTTTAACTGTCTTTTTGACTGCTTTTTTGGGAGCGGCCTTTTTGGGAGCAGTTTTTTCAACAGGGTCAGCCTTTTTGACTGGCTCGGTTTTTTTGGCGGGTTCGGTGGGTGCGGAAGCACAACCGGTGCCAAAACCAATCATTGCTGCAAGCAGAACGGTAAAGAAATGTGACAATTTCATTTTGTAATCCTTTCCTGGTTATTGATTCATAAAAAATGTCACGGACTTTTCTAATATATCATGTCTGATTTGATTTTTCAATATCAAAAAATATAAAATCAGAAAATATTCGCATTGAATGCACGATGCAGATCTTTGTCATTATATTTATCAGGAGCCCCCGGCTCAAGATCGGCCCGGGAATAATTTGAACTTATTTCAAGGATATTCACCTTTGCTGACTGTTCATCACAGGCAAAAATTATCCGCCATGTACGGAAATGAAGCAGATAATTTTCAGATTCAGGAATTTTTTCCACACGTTTCCTGGTACTGTCAGTAGGACGGTATTTCAACTGCACTTCACAGAAATTACGCAAATCAAAATTGCCGTTTTCAAGTATGAAATCCGCCTGCGAAGCAGCTTTGGACGACCAACTCACTGAATTTGCAGACTTTTCTATACGGTCACGCCAACCGGCTTTTGCTTCAGGAAATGCATCCGCTTCAGGAATATACGGCTTAACATCCAGCACTGCAGTACCGTCGAGCAAATCACAAGCTCCGATTTTCAACCCGTCAGGAGTCACCTCCAGCAATTCGACCGCACTGATTCCAACCGGATTCGGACGGTAAGGCGAGCGGGTGGCAAAAACACTGTAACTGTCTCTGTCCGCCGGCACCGGAACACGCACTTTGGTATGCCAGGAGCCATTTTCATTGCGGTCAAAAACCCAGACCAGCCAGATACGCTCAAAACCTGCAAGGTCCGCGGCACAACCGGCATATTTTCTGTCATTCCAGCGGAGGAACGCTCCGGCAGAGGAAAAAACCGCCTGCCGCGGCAATTCATAGCGGTATTTGGCAGCACTCTCAATAACTCCGATCGAATGAAATGTAAACTCTTGAGATTTTGCCATTATCCAATAAAATCCTTAACGAAAAATCATTTTTTTTCAGGAACTGTCCGGATTTCGCCGTCACGGAAGCGGAGATGCAGTTCACTTGCATTTGCCGCCTGCTCGACTGTACGGACAAGTTTTTTACTGCCGTCAAAAACCATTGCATATCCACGCTGAAGCGGCAGTTCCGGATCAACACTCAACAAACGGCTGTTCATCAATGCAAGTTTATGTTCAAAATTCATTCCGTAACGGTCGATTGCACTGTTCATAAGATTTTCAATTTCATCAACCCGCTGATTTTTGCTGTCCAGCAGATGCTCTGTATCACGGAAAACAAAACTGTGTTCCATCCGCTCCAGACGGTTGGTCAAACGCTGAACTGCAAGTTCAATCCTGTCTCCGAGACGGCGTTTGACATTCTCTGTAAAATCCGTACAGCTCAAAAAATTACTGCTCAGAACTTCCGCCGCCGCACTCGGAGTAGGCAAACGCAGATCCGCCGCAAAATCCGCAATCGTAAAGTCGATTTCATGACCGACTGCCGATATTACAGGAATTTTACTTGCGGCAATTGCCCTTGCCATTTCCTCATCATTGAACTGCCACAAATCCTCCATACTGCCGCCGCCTCTGGTTATTACCAGCACATCGGCAAGGCGTGTGCGGTTGAAAAAGTTTATCGCCCGCACAACTGATGCCGCCGTCCCCTCGCCCTGCATAATTGCAGGATAAAGACGTATATGCATCTGCGGTGCCCGGCGATCGATTATTTTCAGAAAATCCTGAACTGCCGCTCCTGACGGAGAACTTATAACTCCGACAACTTCCGGAAGCAGCGGAATTGAACGTTTGCGTTCATTATCAAACAGACCTTCTGAAGCAAGTTTGCGTTTCAATTCCTCAAATTTCTGCTGCAGTGAACCGCTGCCGGATTTACTGACCTTGCGGATTGAAAACTGATATTCGCCGCGGACAGTATAAACACTCAATTTGCCGAAACACTCAATTTCATCTCCGTTCTGCAAATCTATTTTGCGGCATTCTGCGGCACCGCCGAAATAAGTGGCTTTTATCTGACTCTGACTGTCTTTCAAACCGAGATAAACATGACCGGAGCGGTGTATCAGAAGAGAAGTAACTTCTCCTTTAAGATAAAACGGCATCAATGAATTTTCAAGCAGTTCCTTTGCCGCCTGATTTACATCACTGACACTCCATACGATTTTTTCGCCGTTTTCTTCCATAATCACAAATTCACGACCAGATTGATCAAAATGTAGGTTGCTTTCTGCCCCGCATAAAAGAGTTTGTCGCTGAATACAAAGGCCAGCATGATTATAACAATACTCGCCCCTTTGAAAAACTCTGTATCCTTAAAATTCTGCGGCAGCAGACTGTGAATCACTCCGAACCCGTCAAAACCCGGAACCGGCAGCATATTGAAAATAAAAAGAACCATATTCATCATACTGCCATTGAAAAACATACTGACAAAAAAACCTCCCCGCTCGCCGTCAAGCTGCTCCGGAAAAAATTTGAAAGCCGTCCCCACAATCAATCCGAATATCAGAAACAATCCCAAATTGGTCAGAGGTCCTGCCAATGAAACATACAAATCCGAATTTTTGCGTCTGAAATTACGCGGATCAACCGGCACCCTCCCCCAGCAGAAACCAATCAGTATCAGCATTATCAAACTGAAAATACCCATCTGTTTAAGCGGATTCAAGGTCAGATGTCCCAATCTTGCCGCCGTATCATCCCCCTCTTTCAATGCAATATATGCGTGCATAAATTCATGCAGACATATTGAAAATACAACAAACAGCATCCATGACAGAAAAAATCTCGGATTCTCCCACAGATATTGAATAAAAAAATGCATTTACATACCTCAGATAAATTTCTTGCGGAACTCTGCAAAAGTTCCGTTTTCAATCGCATCACGGATATTCTGTGCCAGATTGAGGAAATAATGAATATTATGCAGAGAGAGCAGCTTTTCACCAAGAATTTCACCGACATTGAACAAATGACGGATATAAGCACGACTGAAATTACGGCAGCAGTAGCAACTGCATTCCGGATCGACCGGACTGAAATCTTTAGCAAAACGTCCGGCTTTGATCGGAATTGTTTCGCCGTAACCTGTAAATGCAGTCCCGTGACGTCCCAATCTGGTCGGCATCACACAATCAAACATATCGATTCCGCGTGCCACACCTTCAACTATCTGCTTCGGAGTTCCGACACCCATAAGATAATGCGGTGCATCTTCGGGCAGTTCCGGAGTCAGCCAGTCAAGACATTTGAACATATCCTCCTCTGATTCACCGACGGACAGACCGCCGACAGCATAACCGTCAAAACCGATCTCTTTAAGTTCCCTGATCGAACGGATACGCAAATCCTCGTACATTGAGCCCTGCACAATACCGAAACGCAGCTGGTCATCATAGAGAGGCTGTTCTCTGGACATACGTTCCCAGCGGGTGGTCATTTCCAGAGACTTTCTCGCCTGTTCATAAGTCGCAGGATACGGAGTACATTCATCAAATGCCATAACAATATCCGAATGCAATGTTCTCTGTATCGCCATTGATTCACGCGGTCCGAGAAAAAATCTGCTGCCGTCAATGTGAGAGGCGAAACGCACACCGTCAGGTTCAATTTTACGCAGATTTGACAGACTGAAAACCTGAAAACCGCCGCTGTCAGTCAGAATCGGGCGTTTCCAATTCATAAATTTATGCAGACCTCCGGCAAGATTCATTATCTCCATGCCGGGTTTCAAAAACAGATGATAAGTATTCCCCAGAATTATCTGGGCATTAAGTTCCTCAAGTTCCGACGGGTCAAGAGCCTTGACTGTCGCCCGTGTGCCGACAGGCATAAAAATCGGTGTCTGTATTTTGCCGTGAGCAGTTACAAGTTCGCCGCGGCGAGCCGCAGTATGCGGACATTTTTTCAAAACAGTAAAGCATTGAGCCATATCAAATATCCCTCAATAAGCGATTGCCTTCAGATTTTTCCAGCAATTCTTTAAATAATTCAAAATCTTTTTCAAGTGCAGTAAATTCCGGAATTTCTGCATTTACAAACTGATTACAGCCTGCATTATCCAGAATTTCCAACGCTTTCATAACCGTAAATTTATCCGTCGGCAATCCGGGAGCAAAAACAAATTCCCGGTTTTCCTCGGTTACAACTCTCTGCAAAAGTCCGCAATCCAATGCTTCAGCAAGCATGGCACGAACTGTCACCAGCGGCAGATTTATTTTTTTTGCCAATTCTGGTTCTGTATAATATCCATGCTCTTTTTCAAAGCGGTCAACAACAAGTTTGCACAATACGATTATGCATTTTCGACGCAAATCATTTGAAAGTGCCGCTTGATTTTTGCCGAACTGTCCGGTATGAAAGTTTTGATAAACAAATGCAATTTCCGCACCGAAAAGTGTAATTATCCATGACCACTGCATCCATATCAAAAAGAGCGGCAAAGCAGAGAAACTTCCGTAAATAGAGTTGTAACTTGAAAGTTTCAACTGGATATTGATATATGCCATCTGTGCCAGCTGATAGAGTATGGCGGCAAAAATTGCAGCAAAAACTGCTGATTTTAATTTCACTTTGGTATTGGGAATAAATACATAAATAAAGACAAAGAACAGCCATGCCATAACAAACGGCAAGGTTTCAAGTCCCAGTTCCACCAGAGATTGCAGAAAAGTATCCGGAGCTGTTTTCAATGTCAGATCAGTCAGCATTTTGCGGGCAAAAATCGTCGAACTGGACATCACGACAAGCAAAATCGGAGCAATGATTATAATCGACAGATAATCACTGATTTTACGGAAAAATGTCCGTCCCTTGCGTACTGCCCAAATCTGATTGAATGAGTTTTCAACATAAGTTGCCAGACGCAGAACCGTCCAGAACAAAACCAGAATACCGATACCGGCAATGATTCCGCCGTCCGCATTTTTAAGCGTGGTATCTGCAAATTTGTACATCCATTCAACAATATTCTGCTGTTCAGCAAAACGTTCAGCTATAAGGCTTTTCAGTTTATTGTCAAGATTGAATCCTTTGGCAATACCAAAAAGCAGTGCCAATATCGGCACAACCGCAAAAAGTGTATAATATGTAAGTGCAGTCGCCTGCAATGTATGGTCATTCTTGAAAAACTTGCGGCCGCTTTCATACAATACTTTGCCGTTATCTGCAAAAAAGGACAGAAATTTATTCATACAAACTCCTTAATTATTGACGTACTGCGACTTGCATTCTGTAATTCCGCCCGTTCAAAAGGCGTATTGCCAGTTCCGCAGCCTGTCTCGGTTCAAAAAAATCAGGACTGAAAATATCCAGATAAACTTTATTCGATTCCGGGAAAAATCTGGCACAGGCATTTTTCAAACCGTCCTCGATATACAAAACAATCAAATCACCGCCTTTTTCATTCGGCAGCTGATAACTGCTTATCGAACTTGATTCCGCAAAAAGCGAATTATCCTGCACAAAACGGCGGGCAAATTCACGGACATCACTCACGGAAAATTCTCTGCCTGAAAAAATTTCGTAAATATCCACTGACGAAGAGATCCCGCCCGCATTGGTACTTTTGAAACGTTTCTCCCATGAAAGAACATAACGGCTGTTTCTGTCTTCAAACAGCGGCACAAGGCGTTCCATGCCGTTATTGCTGACTATTCCACGGTTCATGATACTGGAAACTATGGCGGATTCAGCCTTCATCCCCTCCTGCAGAGTTTTGATTGCAATTTCAAAATCAATATTTTCGCCGCAAGTGAAAATATCGACCGCCGCATAATCATGTTCGGGCCAGGCATGAACAGTAAAGTGCGATTCAGAAATAATAATCACACCACTGACTCCCTGAGGCTCAAAGGTGTGAAAATTTGACGAAATAATATGAGCTCCGGATTTCTCTGCGGCATTGAGAAAAATTCTCTCCATCTCCGCACCGTCGCCGATAATCAGCGGGTCGCACTCATAATACTCGACCGTCATCTGACGGCCGAGAGCAAAATCATTATTTATTATTTTTGGATTTTCAGTACACATTGTGAACTCAAATAATTTTCAAAATCCTTGAAAGCACTCTGGGCTTTCATTGTGCGGTAAATTTGAGCGAGCTGTGCTTTCTGAGCAGCAAAATCCTTCAAAGAACCAAGTTCACGTTTGACAACAAATGCAACACCGACACCGTCAGGCAGGAACATGAGTTTGGAAAGTTCGCCTGCTTTGAGGTTATAGGTGTACTGACGTGTGATCATATCCACAGGATCAGACTGCTGAGTTGCCATTGTGAAGGGAGCAACATCTTTGAAACGTTTATCGGCTTTTATTTTTGCCGCCATTTTTTCAGGAGCGAGGGCTGAAAGTTCAGCAATAAGTTTTTCGCAGTCATTGATTGCACTCTGACGGGCCTTGTTGCGGATACAGTCATCGGCGAGCTGTTTTCTGACCTCTTCCATTTTTGCGGGTCTTTCGGGTTCAAAAGCGACTGCATGACCGACATAGACGCCTTTTTCAGTTGCGATTGCATTGCTGACAGGAACATCAGATGCGGTGGCAAGGATTTCACGGACGAGAGCGGCGGATTCGATTGAACCGAGTTTTGTATCATCGGCTTTGAAGTATGGAACTTCAATAATCTTTATCTTGTTTTTTGCTGCGTTGGCACTGAAAATCTTTCCGCAATTTGCGGCATTTTCAGCAGAACTGTCATAAACGTCACGGGCAAAAATCTGTGCTTTCTGCAGAGCAAGTTTTTTGATGATGTCGGCACGCAGATTGATACGGACGGATGCTTTGGCTTTGGCATAAGGAGTAATGACGCTGCCTTTGCCGGAATTTACAGTAAAGCGGGTCTTGTTATTTTCATAATACTCTTTCATAGCGGCTTCGGTGATGGTTTTGTCCGCTTCTTTGATCAGAGCGGGAGCATCATATTCAAAGCAGGCAATAAGAGCTTTTGAGCGTGCGGGAATTTTGTAATTTTTGCTGTGATCCTTGAAATATTCCTTAAGTTCAGCATCGCTGACTTTGGTTTTGGGAATGTAACTTGCGACATTAAAAACGAGACGTTTGAGGCTGACTTTTTCATTATAAATGCGGCAGAAGTTTTCAAGTTCATTATCAGTGACAACGACTGCGGCTTCGATTTCAGAGCCGAGTTTATTCATCAGAAGATAGTTGCGGATGGCGAGATTGACATCTTCATTTCCGAGACCGCGGGCACTGATATTCTTCATGAAATTATCATAAATCTTTTTGTCAAATTTGCCGTCAGTTGCAAAACGGGGAAGTTTGATAATGTAATCGGCAATCTCCTGATCGCTGACGACAATGCCGCGGCGTTTGGCTGCTTCGATCTGGGCATAAATATAGAAAGCATTTTCGACCGGCAAATCACGGTTCATGCCGCCGAACTGCATCGTCATAATGATTTCCATATCATTCATGATGCCGCGGAGGTCAGAATAGGTAACTTTTTCGCCGAAAACCGTTCCGACTTCATCATTGCGGCTCATCATACAGCCGCCGAATGTACCGGGAGACAGAAAGTCCATAAAGGCAACAATGATGATAACGGAGAAAATACCGAACAGCCAACGGCTGTTTTTACTGAAAAATCTATTGATTGATCTGATCATAAAAAAATCCTTATATTAATTTTTTAAAATGTACTTTCAGCAATATAAACCTGTTTTTGCATTTTAGCAAGGAAAAAGTCAAAAAAATATGATTTTTTTCTGCTTTTAAGCCTTTTTAAGCCCTTTCAACACGATTTTTCGTATCATATCAAGAGGAATTATCAAAAGAGCCAAAGCCAAACAGATACCCCAGCTGTGCAGTGAAAGGCTTTCAACTCCGAATGTTTTGCCGCCGAATGTCACAAAAAGATACTGCAGAGCGAATATCAACAGCATAATCAGCAGGAAATTGGGGTTGCTGCCGATACGTTTGAACGGATTAATATCTTCAGTTCTGGCATTGAAACCGTTGAAGGTTATCGCCATCATGAAGGTCGCAAAAACCGCCGATTTGAGATAAGTCATGCTGACATCTCCGAAAAGTTCCCTCAACGGTGCGAAAAACAGTATTCCGAGCGAAATACAGGTAATATACAATGAGCCGAGCAGAATTTCTCCCGCCATATTGCCGGTTATCATGCCGGCATCACGTTTAACCGGTTTGTCCTGCATATATTCCTGAACCGGCGGTTCACTGCCGAAAGCGATCGCCACCAGCGTATCCATCGCCAGATTGATTATCAGCAGCTGGACAACTGTCAGCACCACATCTTCACCGAGAAACGGTCCGAGACAGCAGGTCAGCACAGCTGCAACATTGACAGTCAGCTGGAAAATGAGAAATTTACGGATGTTTTTGAACATGGTTCTGCCGTAAAGGATGGCTTTTTCAATAGAGAGGAAATTATCATCAAGAATTGTAATATCTCCAGCTTCTTTGGCAACTTCAGTGCCGCTGCCCATGGCAAAACCGACATCCGCTTTTTTCAATGCAGGCGAATCATTCACTCCGTCACCGGTCATGCCGACGACGTAATCAAGTTCCTGAGCTACACGCACCAGACGGCTTTTGTCGGTGGGCAATGCACGGGCGACCACCCGCAGATCCGGCAGCAGTTTTTTCAGTTCATCATCTGTTTTTTCAGCAAGTTCAGCGGAACTCATGGCGATATCGGAATCTTTTTCAAGCAGAGATGCCTCTTTGGCAATAGCGACAGCGGTCTCTTTGCGGTCACCGGTGACCATAACCACCTGAACTGAAGCATTTTTGACCTGTTGGATTGCTTCGACCGACTCGGCCCGGACATTGTCACGGATACTGATGACGGCGACAAGCGTACATGCTTCACCAATCTGAGTGCCTTCACATTTGGCGACAGCGAGCAGCCGCATGGAACGTGCGGCTTGAGCATCAATATATTCAATGAGCGGATTTTTATCCTCAAACTGCACCTGATTTCCGGCACTGTCGAGACAAAATGAGCATTTTTCAATAATTTTTTCGGGTGCGCCTTTGATATAAGAAACGCTTTTATTTTCGCTTTTGACAGTGACTTTTGAATATTTTTTGGCGGAATCAAACGGGTCGAAATCCATAACACTTTGACGGTCAACAGTATGAGCGATTTCTTCATCCAGCAGAAATGCCATCAATGCACGGTCTGTACTGTTGCCGCCGATGACGGAACCATTGCCGACAGAGGCACTGTTATTCAAGCCGATACCATTCAGTATATCAAGTTTGAGACTGCCATGCATATTTTTCAAACAGTCAAACTGCTGCATACTGCCGGTAACAAGTTCGACCACAGAAAGTCTGCCCTCGGTAATAGTTCCGGTTTTGTCGCTGTACAGCAAATTCAGACTGCCGGCGGTCTCCAGGCCGTTTATTTTTCGGACAAGCACATTGTCTTTCGCCATTTTGAGACTCTGCATTGCCAGCAGTATCGAAGTCAGCATCGGCAGACCTTCAGGAACAGCACAAACAATAATAGTCACTGCAACAGTTACAATATTGAGCAGCATTTTGACCCAGCCGATAAAATCATGCGGAATATCTCCGGTCAGAATATGTTTGCCGAGGATTCCGAGAATAATTACCATTGCTCCGGCATATCCGAAAATTGAAATCTGTTTGGCAAGTTTGCCCAATTTCACCTGCAAAGGTGTTTTGCGGCTCTCCTCCTGCACCTCAAGTGCAAGTTCTCCGAAAAGTGTCCTGTCTCCGACGACTTTGACTTCCATAAAGGCTTCGCCGCCTGCAACAACTGTACCGCGGTAAATATAATAGGGATTGAGCAGATCTTTCACATCAAAAACTGCATTATCCGGACAGACAATTTTTTCCGCCTCCTCAGTTTCCCCGTTCAATGAGGCCTGATCGACTTTGACGCTTTTTTCCAGCAGAATACCGTCAGCGGGAATTTTGTCTCCCGCCTGCAGACTTACAACATCACCGACCACCAGATCGCTGACATGACATTCCTGCAATACACCGTTGCGTATGACTTTGGCAAGTTCGCCCGCCTCCTCCTGAAGTTTCAGAAGCGATGCCTTTTTTTCCTGACTGCATTCACTCAGAGAAGCCACTCCGTTGGCGATGATAATGGCAATGAAAACACCCGCCGCTTCGTACCAGTGGGCCTGACCGAAAAGAAAAAGGACCAGCTGAACAGCAAGAGCCACCAGCAAAATAACAATCATCGGATCTTTGAAACCGTTCAGAACTTTCACCCACAACGGTTCCGGCGGTATATGTGTCAACGCATTTGTTCCATACTTTTCACGGCTTTTTGCAACTTCAATATCATTCAAACCTCTCCACTCCATAAACACCTCACTTCGCATTATTGCGGATTATTTCTTTAAATATCTCAAGTCCCTCTTTTTCGGGGTAAGTTCCATACAATCTGCCGAAGTTGAAAACGGCGATTTTTCCTTTACCGCCGGCAATTCCCCAGTCTGCATCACGTGCTTCACCGGGGCCATTGACGATACAGCCCATTACGGCGATTTTTTTGAAAGGCAGAGAATGTCCGGCAGCTTTGAGTTCATCAATGAAATTTTCCACCTCTTCAGCAAGATATTTCAAATCTATCTCCGTCCTGCCGCAAGTCGGACAACTTACAAGTTCCGGTTCCGGATGACGCAGACCGCAGCTTTCAAGGATTGCAATGGCGGTTCTGACCTCTTCAACCGGATCGGCAGTCAGGCTGACCCGCAGAGTATCTCCTATGCCGGACAACAGCAAATGCCCGATTCCGACAGCAGACTTTATCATGCCGCGGCGTAAAGTTCCGGCCTCGGTAATGCCGATATGCAGCGGATAATCGTAACGCCCCGAAAAAACTTTATAAGCATCCAGCGTAATTGGAACCGAAGATGATTTCAAAGAAACTTTTATATCTTTGAAGTTATATTTTTCCAATAATTCACACTGCTGAATAACACTTTTTATCAATGCTTCAGTCATGGCTTGGGCAGGATCATTGAATTTTGCCTGACAATCCTTGAGTAAATCCGCATCCACACTGCCGGAATTTGCCCCGACTCTGATAACGGCTCCGCAGTCAAGTGCTTTGAATGCAATGGCTTTGACCATTTCCTCACTCTGAAGATTTCCGGGATTGATACGCAGAGCATGAACGCCGCTTTCGAGAGCTTTGAGTGCGATCCTGCCGTCAAAATGCACATCGGCAATTACAGGAATGGGACTTTCTGCAACGATCTCTTTCAAAACTTCAGCCGCACGGATGTCGGGAGCGGCAAGGCGGATTATTTCGCATCCGGCTTTGGCAAGTTCATTTATCTGGGCGAGACTTTGAGCCGCATTGCGGGTATCAGTATCACACATACTCTGGATGCGTATGGGATTATTACCTCCGACGGCACATGAACCGACATTGACAATGCGGGTAATTTTTCTCATTTGTCTGCCTGTTCTGTTTTTACAAATTTTTCACGCAAAGAAGTCGGAGCAAGACGCAGTAAATCAAAGAATGTAACATATATCATCATCAAAATCAGAAGACCGATGAAAATATATGAAAGCACAGCAATAATACATTTCGGAATCGGACGGCGGAAAATTATCTCAATAAAAGCAAAAACGATATGCCCACCGTCAAGCACCGGCAGCGGCAGCAGATTGAATATCGCCAACGCGAAACAGATCACCACCACAAAATAAATCCCCGTCATAATGCTGGATTGACGTACCGCATTGAAAAGTGTATCTGCAATTCCTGCAGGCCCTGACATATGACGCAACTGAATTGAACTGGTCGATTCGGTCATACCAAGCATATTGCCGATGGTGGTCAAAAGACCGCGGAGGGATTTGAAACTCATCTCAACAGTTGCATAAAACTGCTGAATGGGATTGGGATGATCTTTGAGACCGATCACCAGACCGACAGTTGAAATCTGCAACTTTTCAGGAACAACATCAATATCAATAAATTTATCATTACGTTTAATGGTGACAGTAACTTTTTCACCTCTGTTCTGAGCTGCCAGCTGTTGAAATTCAGCAATGCTTTCAAATTTTCTGCCGTTCCATTTTTCAATAACATCTCCGGGAAGAATACCTGCTCTGGCGGCAGGATAATATTTGCCGGCAGTACCGACAGTCAGCGGCATTTTCGGCTCATAGGAAATGCCTATCATATAGCGTCCGTCAGGATTCTGCAATACAAACGGCACGACCTCGCATTTTACGATTTCAGTACCGCGTTTGACTTCAAACACAAATTTTTTCTCACCGCTCAAGCGGATATACTGAATAAAATCGACATAATCGGTAAATTTATTTCCATTGACAGAAACAAGCAGGTCGCCTTTGCGGAGGCCGCCTTTTTCCGCCTCTGAATTTTTTGCAGGATAGAGTTCAATCGGAATTTCCGGCTCAAAAAACGGCCATGCGATTTTCTCATATTTCAAATTGCCGGGAGCATTCGGATTGACTGCGGGAGTATAACGGACAGAATATTTTTTGCCGTCACGGACAACTTCGAGTTCAACTTCACCGATTGAGAGCAGAATATCTTTGGTAAATTCAGCCCAGGTCATGCGGAACTCTCTGCCGTTGAGTTTGACTATTTTGTCACCTTTACGCAATCCAGCCGCATATTCAGGAGATTTTTCAACGATGGAGGCGACGGTTATCTCACGCATTTTCGGAGAATCCTGCGGAATACCGATCCACCAGACCAGACATCCCAGCAGCAGACCGTAGATAACATTGAAAAAAGGTCCGGCAAAAGCTGTAAGCAGTCTGTCAAGCGGCTTGGCAGGCGGCAGAACTGTTCCGTCTGCGGCCTTTATTTCATCTCTGGCGGAATCGACCTGCGGCAGTTCGACATAACCTCCGAGCGGCAACCAGCCGATACGGTATTCTACACCGTTGATCTTTTTGCCCCATATCTTTTTGAATCCGATTGAAAATGCGTCAATATGCAATCCACGCCATTTGGCAACCAGAAAATGACCGAGTTCATGCACAAAAACACATGAACCGAAAAAGAATACCATAAAAATAAACGCACCTGCCATTGACAGATAATCCAGAATCATTGCCCAAGTCATAAAATTTCCTTCCGTTAAATATTTTCAGCCATTATCCGTGCTTCAGCATCAGCCTGACGGACATCTTCGATACTTTCAAGTTCACAAAGAGCAGTTTTTGCCATAGTTTTTTCAATTATATTCCAAATTTCCGTAAAAGCGATTTTGCCGTCACAGAATTTTTTCACAGCCACATCATTTGCCGCATTCATGACCAGCGGCATATTTTTGCCGCACAAAAGAGCATGACGGGCAAACTCTATTGAGGGAAAAAACGGATTGACTTTTTCAAAATGCAATGCACCGAGAGCAGTCAAGTCCAACCGTTCCGCCTCCGACTCCAGCACCTCCGGATAACTCAATGCGTACTGGATCGGCAGTTCCATAGTAGGTTTGGAGAAAAGTCCGACCAATGAATTGTCTTTAAATTCAACCAGAGAATGTACTATCCCCTCCGGATGCACAACAACCTGAATATTTTTTTCCTCCACGCCGAAAAGATATGCCGCTTCAACAACTTCAAGTGCCTTGTTCATCAGAGATGCTGAATCGACAGTAATTTTCCGCCCCATAGACCAGACGGGATGATTCAGCGCATCTTCAAGCGTAACTTTACCAATCTGCTCCGCAGAAAAAGTCCTGAAAGGCCCGCCTGAACAGGTCAGAACGAGAGACTTCACCGCCTTCTCATCATGCGACTGCAGACATTGAAAAATCGCTGAATGTTCACTGTCAACCGGAATTATGCTGCCGCCGTACTTTTTTGCCGTATCCATGACAAGTTTACCTGCCATTAGCATTACTTCCTTGCTTGCCAGTGCGACTGTCTTGCCGCATTTCAAAGCATTCAGCACCACATCCAATGCACCGTTGCCGAGAATGGAACAAATCACAATATCAATTTCCGGGTCACAGGCACAATCAATCATGCCCTGCACACCTTTTGAAAGTTTCAAATCTGACGGCTTTTCCGCACAGGCGTGTTCAAAAAAAGTATCATGCACCACAACCGCATTTTTTGCTCCGAGAGCTGCGGCCTGGTGAAAAAGCATCTTGTAATTTACATTGGCAGAAAGCGACTTGACTTCAAATTTATCTCTGTGAAATGCCAGAACCTTACAGGCATTGCGTCCAACAGATCCGGTACTGCCGAGCAGTGCGACTTTTTTTCTCATTTTTTTGACTCTAACATTATTGTTACAGGCCCCATATTACAGAAATCGACCGCCATTTCAGCCCCGAAAATACCGCATCCGAATTCACTCAAAGAATATGTCTGAATCTCTTTTTTGAACTCTTCATAGAGTTTTTCCGCATAATCAGGAGCTGCGGCATCACTGTACCCCGGACGGTTGCCCTTGCGGCTGTCAGCATAAAGAGTAAACTGGGAAATAACCAAAGCACCTCCGCCTATATCCAGCAGTGAACGGTTCATTTTGCCTTCATCATCATGAAAAA
The DNA here is from genome assembly GCA_017502435.1 of Lentisphaeria bacterium. Classification (GTDB taxonomy): domain Bacteria; phylum Verrucomicrobiota; class Lentisphaeria; order Victivallales; family Victivallaceae; genus RGIG5270. The sequence goes on along the minus strand of JAFVUZ010000028.1, from coordinate 18,691 downwards.
TACGCAAGTTCACAGCACGGCGGGCGAGATATTTGACATCTTCAATGGTATCTGTATGCGTCACACCGAGCAGAATGAGAATGCCGCTGTTGTCAATATGTCCGGTCACAACACCGTCAACGGTAACTTTGGCATGGGAAACTCTCTGAATCAATGCCCTCATCAGTCTTTACTCCCGGAGTGGATAAGTTCCAAAAATTCCATACGGGTCTCAGTCTCCTTGCGGAAAGAACCGAGCATGGCACTGGTAGTCATAACTGAATGCTGTTTCTCAACACCACGCATCTGCATACAGAGATGTTGGGCCTCACAAACAACCCCGACGCCTTCGGCATCGACGCACTCCATGATAGTATCAGCGATCTGACGGGTCAAACGTTCCTGAATCTGCAAGCGGCGGGCAAACATATCAACGATACGGGCGATTTTGCTGACGCCGAGGATTTTCTTTTTGGGGATATAGCCGACATAGCAACGGCCGAAAAACGGCAGCATATGATGTTCACACATACTGAAAAATTCAATATTGCGGACGATGATCATATCATCAGATTCCGCCTGAAAAATTGCACCGTTGACCACAGAATCAACATCCTGTTTGTAACCACGCATAAGATACTGCCATGCTTTTTCAACACGTTCAGGAGTTTTTATCAAACCTTCACGGTCGGGATCTTCACCGATTTCTATCAGAATATCTTTAATTTGCTTTTGCATTTTTCATTTCCTTTTTAAGTTCTTTCATAGTTTTGACAGGTTCCTGCGGTACTTTTACTTTGTCGGGAGCAGGAGGCGGCAGAAATTCGCCTTTTTCATTCCGTTTGTAGCGGATGAACTGCACGCGGATAATGCGGTCATAAGTCTGTGATGCACCGTAACTTTTGCTGCGGATACTGCCGTAACCGCCGCCGAAATCCTTGCCGATTTCCCCCCACGGACTGCCGTTGGATGAACCGTCAAGCGAATCACGCAGAGGTGAAGTCTGCACCACTCTGCCGTCGGGAACGACACGCATACCGAGCATCAGCACGCCTTCGGCACCGTTTTCTTTGGCTTTTTCAACGATACGCTTCATCATATCGTCGTATGAAAATTCGGTATAATTTCCCTCGGTCTGACAAACGCCGATGACGTTGTAGGCGTGGGGGATTTCTGCGGCATTGTCAAACTTTTCGACCTTCTCTGTTTCAGGGAAAGTCTCCGTCATGACACAATCAATGCTCATACAGCCGCAAAGCAACAGTGCGGCGGCAAAAAACAATAAAATATTAATTTTCTTAAGCATATACACAATTCCTTTACTTTCAGTTTTTTAAATATAGCACAAAATCACTCAAAAGCAAGAATCATACCGATTTTTTATCAGCATTTTGCCGCACCTGAAGCGACATGAGCATAGAGATTGCAGGCGGAATTGAGTTCTCCTGTTTCCGGACGTTCAAGTTCAGCGATTTCAGCAATTTCACCGGTCAAATACTCTGTCAGACGGCGTTCTGTCTCTTCAAGTCTGCCGAGCAGTCCGCTGTTGCGGAGCTGAATGCGTTCCAGACCGTGCACTTTGGCTGTACGCATCCACTGTCTGCGGAAACTTGCATCAAATTTACGGACACACTCCATAAGCTGCACCAGAAGTTCTTTTGCCTCTTTGATACCTTTAATATCTTTGGCATAATAGGCTTTTTTGAGTTTTGAAACAAAAATCATCTTCTGCGACAGAAGATTGAGAATATTTATCAAATGTCCGAAATCACCTGATTCAAATTCGTCGGCATACGGTTTGAGGTTCTCTGCCATTTCTGCATAAAAACCGATCGATTTATCCATATGTTCCGTGCCGAAAGTTTTTTCAGTCTGGTCATAGTAAATATTCAGCAGCGGATCGTCCCAGATCATGAGCGAACAGATAAAATCCATATCCACAAAATGCGATGCAATATCCGCCGCCTCAAAACTGCCCTTCATAATTGCTTCATAACGTGCCTTGAATGCGGCATTGTCTCCGATTCCGCCGCAAAAAACTTGCTCCATGGCAAAAATAAAACCGAAAAACAGCGAATCATAATTGCAGTACGCTCCGTCATCACCCCACATGGTAAAGAAAAGTTCTTTGATATTTTCTCTTCTGCAGGCATTTACACACGCAGGCACTGTGCTTTTGGTCGCATGATGATTGTGCCACAAAGTCGCCCAGGTCCAGACCCCCGAAGCCACAATTGGTTCAAAACCGATCTCCCGGTGACGCATGATCATCTTTTCAAAAATTTCCTCCTCCTGATGGTAATAATCCCAGTAAACCAGAGAGACATTGGATGGAATATCTTTTTTCAGATTTGCAGGGAGAGGATTATTGTAATCATAATAGTTATGCTCAGGATTATTGAAACGGAAATACATATCCGACCAAATCATCGGCTTCAAGCCGCGTTCAAGACAAAGGGCATTGACTTTTTCAAGATGTCTGCCGAGGATTTCAAACGGATTTTTGTATCCGTTCAAAGTCAGATATTTGCCTCTGCCGAGGGATTGAGTTTCATCCATGCCGATATGCAGACGGCGTGAAGTCAATGCTTCGCTCCAGAAATCGAGAATTTTTTCGATAAGTTTATATGTTTCAGGAGATTCCGCCAGCAGTTCACGTCCGGTATCCATAACATTGCTGTAAACATTGCTCCAGCGGAGAAGCTGTTCCATATGACCGAGAGTCTGGATACAGCCGACAAGTTCAATGCCGACTTTTCCGGCATAAGCATCAAGTTCCTTCAATTCCGCCATAGTGTATGCCCCGCGGTGTCTGCCGAAAAACGGTTCGCCGGGAACTTCATAAACATCCTCAGCATACAACAGCAGCAGATTGCATCCGGACATTGCCATACGGCGTAAATATTTTTTCACGCGGTCAACTTTCATCACCATACCGCGTGAGACGTCGAGCATCGCCCCGACAGAATTCATCGGAGTACTTTCTTCACAGCAAATTCCTGCCAGTGCCGATGCAATACCTCTGGCACAGGCGGCAGTACAATTGTAATCAATTACAAATCCATCACTGTTCTTTGCAACTTTAAAAGCAATTCCGTCAGCTTCAATTTTATTGAAAGTGACCTTTGTCCCCTGCCCCGCAAAAGCAATGGGATAATCTTCTGCCAAGGCCTCTGCAAGTTCAATTATATTTTGCGGCAAGCTGTTTTTATCTGCAACCAAAGAAATAAACATTTCATTCTCCTTATTTATTTTATTGAATTTTAATACTCGTATTATAATTCATCATAACAATTTTTCAACTGTGAAACGAAAAAAAATGTATATTTTTTAATACCGGACTTGAAATCAGACAAAACAGCACTAATGTATACGAAAAAATAAATCAGAGAGATACAAAAATGAAAGAAAAATCTGCTTCAATTTTCCGGGAATTCATGACCCGTTACAAGTGCAACTACTCCATCGGAGATCTTACTCCGACGGTTTGTGAACTTTTCAACATTCCTGAACCCGCCGACTGCGGTGCGGTCGCCGTCGCTCCGGTCATCGATCAGGCAGCACGGACAATCGGAGAGGGAAAAATGCAGAAAGCCGTACTTTTCTGCTGTGATGCAATGGGCGAACACCAGCGGGAACATTTTCCTGAAATCTTTGAACGGATTGAAAAAGTCGCCCCCTTCCGCATTCCTTCTGTTTCTGTGATGCCGAGTGTCACGCCGGTTTGCTACGGCACGATTTTTTCAGGAGCGGCTCCGGCGGTTCACGGCATTCAGAAATACGAAAAACCGACGCTCAAAATAGAGACTCTTTTTGATGTTTTTGCCGCAGCCGGAAAAAATGTCGCCATTGTGGCAATGAATAACTGCAGTATTGATTTGATATTCCGCAGCCGCAATGTGGATTATTACTCTTTCAGAACTGATGAACAGTCTTTTGAATGCACTCTGGAGCTGATCCGTAAAAACAATTATGATCTGATCGTAAGTTACATGACAGGTTATGACGCACAGCAGCACAAAAACGGCTGTTTCTCTGCAGAATGCACCCATGAGGCACTCCTCGGAGCTGAACGTTTTGAACAGCTTGCCGCAGATATGGACAAATATTATGCAGATTACAACCGTCTGCTGGTTTTCGTCCCCGACCACGGCGGTCACGTTATTGCCGACGGAACAGGCACTCACGGCTTTGATATTCCCGAAGATATGCTGGTAAGTCACTACTACCGTTTGAAAGCAAAATCAGAGTGCTGAAAATTTTCAGTCCTCAATCCTCGCCAATGCCGGTTTTTCGGTATTGAATGGCTTCAAAAATGTGATTTTCAGTGATATTTTCACTGTTTGCCAAGTCGGCGATAGTACGGCTGACTTTCAAAATTCTGTCGTATGCACGCGGACTCAGTTTCATCTGTGTTATCGCCTGCCGCAAAAGCATGGTGCAATTGCGGTCAAGTCTGCAATACTGCTGCAGCTGACGGCTGGTCATCTGAGAATTACAATGAATGGCTGTTCCTTTGTAACGCAAACTCTGAATATTTCTGGCGGCAATTACCCGATGACGGATAACTGAACTTTTTTCACCGTCGGGAGCACGGAGCAATTCATCCTGACTCAACTGCCGCAGTTCAATATGCAAATCAATACGGTCGAGCAGAGGTCCTGAAACTTTTTTGCGGTAGCGGCGTTTTTCATCAATTTTGCATTTGCATCCGAGTTCAGCGTCACCATATCCGCAGGGACATGGATTCATTGCCGCAATCAGCATGAAATCAGCAGGAAAAACACAACTTCCCGCCGCTCTTGAAACATGAATTTCTCCCATTTCAAGCGGCTGACGCAAAACCTCAAGGACATTGCGTTTGAACTCCGGAAGTTCATCCAGAAAAAGCACTCCGTTATGAGCCAGACTTATCTCTCCCGGTCTCGGCTCTTTGCCGCCTCCGATCAATGCGACATCGCTTATGGTATGATGCGGCGAACGGAACGGACGTTCATTCATAATATTCTGTCCGTTCAAAAGCCCCATTGCACTGTAAATACGGCTGCTCTCCAACGCCTCGCTGTAAGTCATTGGCGGCAGAATCGAATTTATACGGGATGCAAGCATACTTTTGCCGGTTCCCGGCGGACCTATCATCAATGAATTATGACCGCCGGCTGCGGCGATCTCCATTGCTCTTTTGGCAAGTATCTGACCTTTGACATCTGCAAAATCAAGTTCGTCAGCAAAAGTTATCTCTCTTTGAAAATCACGGTAAAAATACTGATTCCCATTGTCCTGATTGAAAAATCCGACCGCTTCAAGCAGATGATTCATGGGATAAACTGCCAGATTTCCCGCTTTGGCACCTGCGGCGGCTTCATCTTTATTGGCTTCAGGGACGATCAGATTGTCTATTGTATCATCCAATGCCAATGCGGCAGCAATCGGCAATGCTCCTTTGATCGGACGGATAGAGCCGTCAAGTGCAAGTTCTCCGAGTATGGCAGTACGGCGGAGTTTTTCCAGTTTCAACTGCCCCGATGCACCCAGCAATGCACAGGCGATCGCCAAATCAAAAGCAGCCCCCTCTTTGCGGAGGTCCGCAGGTGCAAGATTAATAACAGCACTGCCTTCAATACGCATTAAATTTGAACTTAAAACAGCAGAACGTATACGGTCTTTGGATTCTTTGACCGCCATATCAGGCAAACCGACGATGCTGATATATTCACAATCACCGCCCTTTTGCACATTGACTTCAACATCTATTTTGAATGAATCAATTCCGGATAAAGCGGCTGAAAAAGTTTTCGCAAGCATATTCAATCCTCCTCTCCGTCAGATATGCGGGCAATAAGAAACATCGTCGGCCCGAATTTGCGGATAGTAAATTCGTCAAAATATTCACGTTTCATAAATTTCCCCGCACTTCCCGGCGTATCCGGAATCTCCCAGATAATGATTGCAGCTGCGGCGTTTTCAATAAAAGTTTCATCATTGAGCAACGTTTCAAAAAATTCAGCCGAATTTTCATACGGAGGATCAGCAAAAATCACATCAATATCATTCAGCATGGAAAAAATCTTCTTTGTATCAAGAATGCTTCCATGATAAACATTCATCTTTGTTTCAACTGAACACTTCTCAAGTTTTACAATATTGCGTTTAATAACTTCAACATGACGGGGATTATTTTCCACCATCAATACTTCGGCACACCCTCTGCTTGCCGCTTCAAGTCCCAACGCACCGCTGCCGGCACAAAGGTCAAGCACCACACCTCCACTCCAATCGCCCATACTGTCAAAAAGAGCTTTTCTTGCACGAGCCAATGTAGGACGTACCTCCAGAGTCGGAGCAGTCTCAAGTTCAACACCTCTTGCTTTTCCCGCAATTATCTGCATAATCTTTCCTCTTGTTATTGTATTTTTGTGCAATATAGCATACAAAATGCAAAGTTGCAATTTTTTTTCGCATTTTATTTTGATTATTGATATTGCAAAAAAGAAAACCTGTGATACAGTACCGTAAAACATAATAAGGAGAATTTTATGAGTGCAATTAAAATCGAAGGCAGGAATCCGATTTCCGGTACAGTACGCTTGAGCGGCAACAAAAACGCAATACTCCCGATGATAGCCGCCGCCATGCTGAGTGATGAAGAAGTTACTTTAAAAAACGTCCCCGACATTCTTGATGTACGTTCCATGCTTGAAATATTTGCCGCTCTGGGCGGTGAATTTGATTTTGCAAACAATACATTAACTCTTTGTGCTTCAAAGGCAAAAAGTTACGTCATTCCACGTGAACTCTGTTCAAAAAACCGCACCTCAATTCTCTATGCCGCGCCTCTGCTGGCACGTTTCGGCAAAGCAACTGTCTATCCGCCGGGCGGAGATGTTATCGGACGCCGCCGTCTGGACGGACATATCTACGGATTGAAAACACTCGGCAGCAGACTTGAGTCTGAAGATGCTTATGTTTTTGAGGCTCCGTCGGGACTGCACGGACGCGAACTTTTTCTGGATGAAGCCAGTGTCACTGCGACCGAACAAATCCTGATGGCGGCAGTCTGTGCAAAGGGCAGAACTGTTTTGTATAATGCCGCCTGCGAACCTCACGTCGCCGACCTTGCAGACTTTCTCAATGCCATGGGCGGCAGAATTTCCGGTCAGGGGGGCAATGTCATCACTGTTGACGGAGTTGCCAAACTTCACGGCTGCACCTACACTGTTTCAGGCGACCATATCGAGGGGGGAAGTTTTCTCGCGCTTGCCGCTGCAAACGGAGGTGATATAAAAATTGAAGGCATAGCTCCCCGCCATTTCTGGATGACACGCCGTGTTTTTGAGCGTCTCGGCTTCAAAATGACACTTACACATGACACTCTGATTTTTCCCGGCGGTCAGGTTCCCGAAGTCAAAAAAGATTTTGACGGTCAAATCCCCTGCATCTCCGACGGCACATGGCCGCAATATCCCTCTGATATGATGAGTTGTACTATTGTTGCCGCCACCCAGACCAGAGGAACAGTGCTTTTCTTTGAAAAAATGTTTGAATCACGTATATACTTTGTAGATAAACTTATCGCTATGGGAGCGAATGCTATTGTCTGCGACCCGCACCGCGTAGTAATTTCAGGGGTTTCGGATCTGCACGGCATGACATTGCCGAGTCCGGACATCCGTGCAGGAATGGCAATGGTGATTGCCGCCAGCTGTGCCAAAGGAGAGAGTACGATCAATAATATCGAAGTTATCTACCGCGGATACGAAAATCTGCTTCAAAAACTGACTTCTCTCGGCGTCAGATGCCGTGAATGCTGATTCTCTGAATACGGGCAGCAGAGCAAAAAAAGACAATAACTATTTTTTTCTGTTTTTTTTAGATTTTTTTCTTGACAAACCTTTCTATAAAGGTTATATTAAGAACAAAAATTATGGAAAAGGAGACTTTTTTTTATGCAAAGAAAAAATAAATCACAGTATATAATTCATGATTTGAGAGAAAAAATTCTTTCCGGAGAATTGCCCAAAAATTACCAGTTTGAAACTCTGCCGAAATTCGCCGCCTCAATGGGAACTACTGTCGCTACAATGGATAAAGTTTTTACAGTACTGCAGAATGAAGGACTCATTGAACGCATCAATGGCAAAGGAATTTTTGTCGCAGGCACAAACAAAGCTCATTATGTGCTTATTTTTGATACACTTGCTGAATGCGGTGCGTATGGTCACAAGGCGTTTTTTGTGCAGAAAATACGCGAAGAATGCAAAAACAAAAATATCCGTCTGACTGTTTTTGAAAATATAGACACGGATGTTGACAGTTTGAAAGTGCGCCGTTTTCTGCTCGATCATCCATGTGATGCCATCGGACTCGCAAGTCAGAATTTTGCAGACGATATAGAAAAATATATGCGCGACATAAATATTCCCGTAATCGGACTTCACCGTTATATAACTCTTGAAAACTCAGTGACTTATGACCGTACATGGCTCAACGAGGCAAATGATCTGCTCCGTCAGCACAACTGCAAATCCGTCGCAATTATAACCGGCGCAACCCAGACCCGCCACTGGGAATCTGATAAAAGTTTCAGCGAGCGGGCTTTGGAAAATAATCTGGTTTCAGAAGAAGATCTCTACCGCTGCAACTGGCTGCCGCGTGAAGGCTACAACGCCGCCTTGAAATTTCTTGACAAAAATCCCTCTCTCCCGTGCGGCATAATTTCAACCGACAGCATTTTGACACTGGGAATTATTTCCGCTGTACTTCAAAAAGGTTTGAAAGTTATGGAGGATGTAATCATTATCTCTCATATCAACAGAGGAAATATCCTGTCTGAATTTCCGGTTCCGGTACTTAAATGCGTATGCAATATCAATGAGCAGGTGTCAATATTCATGGAAACGGCAAAAAATCCGTCCGGTCATATCACTGTTGCAACCGCATGGGATGATTCTGAAGTCGCTGAAATGCTCAAAAAGAATGAAAAAGGTATACTTTTTCCCGTCGGTCATGTGGATAATATCCCCTATTTTATGCCGCCGGTACATTTCAACGAAGAGAAAGAACTTGCCGAAGTTTTGAAGACAAACGAACTCAACCGCAAAAGCGCATTGGAATACAAAAAAGCCGCAGAGGCGAAAATCAGCGGAACCTTCATCTATGCTCAGCCGCCGGATTACCGCGGATTTCATATGCACAATGCCGGTGCGGATGACTGGCGGAAGATTTTCAAACGACTGAAAAAAATGAATATGAAAACAGTTATTTTTCAGGCGTCACTGTGGAATGAATTGAATGAATGTTTTTATAATTCACGCCATTTTGATAATATGCAGTGTTACAATGTGCTTGAAAATATGTTTGATGCGGCAGACTCGGAGGAAATGGAAGTTTTTCTCGGCGGGTACGGCAGTTGTGCAGGCTGGCAGAAAAATCTGAGCAAATCTGACATGCAGAGAGAATTGGACAACCACCGCAAATGTTTTGAGGAAATCTGCAATATCGGTAGAATCGCCGGTGCTTATTTCCCCGCAGAAACTGCCTTTAAAGGCAGCAGAGATGCAGAAAAAGAGGCGGCAATTCACGATTTGTATAAATTTTTCACCTCGATGGTCAAAGAGAAAAATGCAGATTACAAAGTTATAATTTCCCCTGTAACCGCTCCCTTTGACGGCAAAGAAAAAGAGTTTGTTGATTTCTGGAATACGGTTCTCCATGACAGCGGGGTTGATATTTTGATGCCGCAGGACTCAGTCGGCAGCGGCGTACTTTTGTGCAATTCCGTGCACCGCTGGAAATATTGGCAGGAATGTGCCACAGCAAACGATATGGAACTGTGGGCGAATATTGAACTTTTTGAACGGCAGGGCTATAAGCCGAAAACAAATCTCATTCCGGCGGAAGTTGAACGTGTCAATGCGCAGATCACCAATGCCGCACCTTTTGTCAACCGCCTGATGTGCTGGGAAGCTATGTATTTTGCCTCTCCTGACGCGGGAAAACGCGGCAGGGCGCTGCAGAATTTTTTAGAAAAACAACCCCTTAACAGAAAGGACAGAATATGAAAAAAACATTCACCCTCATCGAACTTTTGGTCGTAATCGCAATCATCGCCATCCTTGCAGGAATGCTCCTCCCCGCATTGAACAAAGCACGGCAGAAAGCTAATCAGAGCCGCTGTGCCGCCAATTTGAAACAAATCGGTCTGGCAATGAGTATGTATGAAAATGACTTTCAGCGACTTCCGCCGGCAGTGAATACCAGTAAAACCAGTATTGTTATTCACGTTGATACTTATGATGCCATACTTATAAATAACGGTTATCTCGGCACTGCAAAAGTTTTTTCATGTCCCGCAGTCAATAAACAATCAACCCAAGCCTGTAATAATTGTCCTTTCGGCGATTTGTCCCGCAATTACTATGCAAACAGATATGCGATAGAAGACTTTGAACAGGTAACAAATAATCGTGATTATCAGCCGGGCGGTACTTATTATGACGGTATGGCTTTCGGACGTTTGGACAAAGCCAAATACGGCACAAGCCGCAAAGTTGTTCTTCTGGATTATAATTATATTTGGGGACGTGTCGGTCACGGCGGCAGTGTCAGCGGTCTGAATCCCGGCAGCACGGATCAGTTTTCTGCTCACGGCGGTGTTGCCAATGCTCTTTTTGCTGATATGCACGTTGATTCTATCAAGAAAAGCAACTGGGGTGATGCCTCCAACTGGATGCGTTTTGACTATAACAATTCAAAATATTAATACAAACAGGGAAAGGATTTTAATATGCGTTCACTAAAAATATTGAAAGTTTTCGGTCTGACTGCGGTTTTGGCTTCGCTCGCCGATGCAAGTGCCGCAACTCCTGAGCCTTTCAACTTCAAAACTTCAAACATGTCGGTCATCGTTGACAAAGGCGTTATAACTGAAGTCAGAAACCTCAAAAACAATTTTGTATGGGCAGATAAAAATAAAAAAGATACTGCCGTTCCCGGCGGTCTCGGTATTTTGAAAAATATTGATATTTTCCGTAAATTTCACGCCCGCAACGGTCAGTTTGAAAATAATCGCGCTCTGCAACCGGGATTTTCTCTGGTAAATTATTTCCTCCCCGCAGAAAAGTCGGATTATTCCGTAAAAAAACAACAGGACGGCTCCGTATTGCTCACCTACAAAGGACTTTCAAACGGCAAAGAATTTCTCAAGGATGCTGTTTTTGCCGTTGAACTCAAAGCGGAAAAAGACGGTTCTCTCCGCATCCGCACATCCGGCAGTTATCCAAGCGGAAACGTTTACGGCACTGCAACTGCCGTTGCCAATATAGACCGCAAAGCACAGGGTATTCTGCCGCTTTACGGAGGCAGATTCATCCGTGACGGCAGAAGCGGACTTCTGACCGCGCTCTCCAAAAATGAAGATATGGAAGCCCCGCTGATGATTTTTACAGCAAAAAACAACAATGCGTTGGCATTGTGGATACAGGACCCTGCAGTCCGTGATTTCATAGCATATTTCAACCGCACAGACAAGAGTCATTCGCTCATTTTTGAACACTGCAATCTGATGTATTTTCTCAACAAAAAAAGTGCAGTTTCTCCAGATGTTTATCTGAATGTTTTTGATGGCGGATGGCAAACTGCTGCAACTCCGTACCGCAATTATTTTCACAAGCAGTACAGCAAAGAAATCGCCGCCCGTGATGCAGTCAAATGGATTGATAAAATCGGAATGTCCATCAATACAGACATTGTAAGTTTCGGTGAAAAACATTTTGAACTTCTGAAAGAATACTTCCCTGCCGGAACTGTCGCTTTCATGGCTTGGAACGCCCGTGCCCCCGGCTGGGACAAGGAACTGCCCGACTGGTCTCCCCGCAAAAATTATGTCAACAATGTCGCCCGAGCTCACAAATACGGTCACAAAGTAATGTCTTATGTCAATATCTGCTGTGCCAATTATAAATCTCCGGCGTGGCAGAAATACGGTCTTGATAAATTTTTCCTGCCCTCCCGCGTATCTCTCGGTTACTACGGCAATCCGACTATGACAGAAGCGGAAAAAACTGACCTTATGAACTTCCGTTCATTTGATAAATACAAAAAAGACCGTCTTTATTACGGTGATCTGCTCTCTCCCGGCTGGCGCAAATTCCACGTTGATCTGATGAAAGAATGGACTTCCGTCACAAAAACCGATGCCCTCTATGAAGATACCGCAGGCTGCGGTGCAGATACCGGCAACGGAACTATTGAAGGTTTGTCCGGCGCACAGGGTGAACGTGAACAATTGCGAATGCTGGCAAAAGCACTGCCGCAAACTGCTTATGCCTCCGAATATCTGACTCACGCCAACGCTCACAGCATTCACTGGCCGCTTAAATTGCTCCACTGCTGGCTCTTTACAGAAGACACTCAATATGCAATGCTTACTGATTCTCTGCCGTTGTCAACATTTATTTACGGCAATCGTCCGTGGGTCGGTGCATCACGCGGTTACAATGATTTTATCCGTCACGCTCAAGTTGCGATTGCCGATGCAACAGGCGGATATGGTATGATTTCAACATTATATTATTTCGGAAAAACCAAATCAGTGATTGATACTGACTGGTCCTTCTGGGGACATTTGCATAAACGCGGAGTTATTTTCTCTCAGAAAAATCTCCGTCCATATTTCCCCGGCGGCGAATATCCAGAAAATATTATCTGTATGTACAAAGGTAATGACGGTATTTATTCTTATTATGATGACGGCAAAATCCAACAGATGCTCGGTCCTGACAAAAAGCCGCTCTACGGCCGCATTCACGGTCAGAACAAAGTCAAAACTCTTATGCGTCCCGGCAAATGGCCAGTCTGGGGCGACGGAGAACTTGCAGGCTTGAATCCCAAAGCGCATTATGCAGTATATCCCGGATTGAACAAAAAAACTTCCATCATGCTGACTTCTCTCTCTGACGGCGCATTTGTCAAAGAATATTTTGAAACTCCCTCCGTTGCCTCCTGCGTACTTGAATCTCAAACAAAAGAGATTGAATTCACTGTCAGTGCAGACAAAAAATTTGCAGAGATTCAAGTCAATGGCAAAACTGTCAAAGCAGGAACTGTCAAGGCGACATCCCCTGTTGTTATTACTGCTTTCGCCAATCATATTGATTACAGAAATATTCAGATGACAGTTGCTGAAAGCACCGGAATTTCCCTTTTCTCCGCCGGTACGTTACAGAGTAAACGCAAAGTTGTAAAAAACAATACAACTTATTACAATGTCACAGGCGACAGCAAAAATCTGACTCTCCCGATCAAAGTCTCTGATGACAAAAAAGTTCTACTTGTCAGCATCGAGGATATTTCATCAATTATGACACATCCGCATGACGGTGTTGTCTATACCCTGAAAATCAACGGCAAAACCATCAAAAGTTTCGATACCGCCAAAGGCAGAACCAAAGAACCCTCATGGACCTGGAACAAGGAAAAACGCGAAAGCCTCTTTGACAAAACTCCGCAACTCTGGTCAATTCCCCTGAAAGATTACGCCGGAAAAACTATTCTCGCGGTTCTGGAAATGAATCAGCGCGTCAACTCAAAAGGCGACAGTGCATTGATTTCTATGGAAGTAAAATAAGTACGGTTGTTTTTTTGCAAGGGGACTTGCACCGACTCCGGCGTTCCTGAAGTGCACCTCAAAATTTTTGTCCAACTTTTGGGGTGCACTTCAAAAGAAGTAAGTCCTGATATTTGCATTTGTAATTTGCACTGATATATTATAAATGTATTATTTATGAATTTTCACTATCTAAAAAAAAGGACTTTATATGAAACTTACTTTTCTCGGAACCGCAGCGGCAGAGGCTGTGCCTGCTCATTTCTGTATTTGCGACACTTGCAGAACCGCCCGCAAAAACGGCGGCAAAGATATTCGCAAACGCTGCTGTTATCTCTTGAACGATGATACTCTGATCGATTACGGTCCGGATATCTGGAATCAGTCGATAATGTATAATTTCGATCTTGCAGATATCAAACGGATTTTTTTCACTCACGCCCACGAAGACCACCTCGACCCTGTCGAACTTATCTGGAGAAGTCCGGGTTATTCCAAAATCGAAGAGTTCATTGATATTTTCGGTGATGCCAGAGTTCACGAAAAAATCACTGCCCGTGTCGATTATGAAAAAGCAAAAATCAATAAAAATCAAGTCAATCCCGGAGATGTTTTCCATGCCGGAAATTTTGAAATCCTCGCCATCCGTGCAGATCACGATCCAAATTCGACTCCACTCAATTATGTCATTACTGAAAATAACAAAACCATCCTGATCGCCAATGATACCGGTTACTGGGACGATGCAAACTGGGAACTTATTAAAAATTACGGTAAAAAACTTGACCTCGCAGTAATCGAATGTACATGTGCTTTTACTCTTCAGGATTTTTCAATCGGACATATGAGCAAAAAGTACACCGTTTTATTCAAAGAAAAATTACAGGAACTCGGCTTGACAACAGAAAAAACACGCTTCATCACCAACCATTTTTCACACAATGGAGCACCGCTTCAAGCTGATATGGAAAAATTTTTCACCCCGCATAACATCGAAGTCGCCTACGACGGTATGACAGTTGAAATTTAAACAAAATTCAAACCGTTAAAAATCTTTCAACTGAAAAAATCAGGGTCAGATAAGCTCATCAAACGGGATTTTCATCAAATAAAATTTGTAAACTGAATCGATTGCCAGATAGACCAGACGTTTTTCATTATCTGCAAAAACGTGCGGATAAGCGACCTGCACTGGATGTATTTTGCCTTTGTACATCTCCTCAAGTTCTCCGGTGTAATCATTCAATTTGGCAATGACATTTTTTCTGTACCATGTTCTGCAGTTGTCACTGCTCGTCCATGCGGCAAGTGTATTGCGGTTGACTGCATCAGGGGTGACATGATTGAAAAACATGACTTTTCTGCCCTCTATATCGCAAATCATCTCTTTACTGCCGGCACTTGGAATATCAGTCGGCACGGAATTGCTCCATGTTTTGCCGTAATCGAAACTTTCAGACTGCCAGAGAACATTTTCCGGAGATTCACAACGTATATACATCAGCAGATGTCCGTTTTCAAGTTCGGTGATGTCCGGTTCCCAATGATGACAATCAGCCGGATGATGGATGAAGCCATGATATGAAAAAGACTTTCCGTTATCATTTGACTTGATAACACCGCAGACAAAACGCCATTTTTTACGGCAGGAACTATCTTTCATCAATGAGCCCTGCCACTGGCTGTTTGTCTCCTGATGATAAACAGGAAAAATCCATGAACCGTCAGACAGAATCCGTCCCTGACGGACAGTGAAATTCGGCGGCACTCCCTGAATTGTACAGGGTTCGCTCCATGTTTTGCCGTTATCACGGGTAAAACTTATAAAAGCACGCAGTTCACAATAATCCGTATCCACCGAAAAAGTCTGAAATACTATAAACGGCAAATCCCCGCCGGTAAATAGTTCCGTTCCCCAACAGGCACGGAAAGGATGCTGAAAAATTATTTCCGGCTTGCTCCATGTCTCTCCGTCATCATAACTTCTTGTGACAGCAACCACATTTTCAGGATGCGGTTCTTTGTTTCCTCCGGTGTAAAGCAGAGAAACCAATGTTCCGTCAGGCATACGGTGGAGTACCGGTTCGCGAGCGAAACTAAATTTTTCATCAGCTTCAAACATAACTGAAACCGGACACATAAAATCAATATTATCTTGGGCAAACATAAAAAAATCTCCTATTTTTTCAACATTACAATACGCAAAACCGGGATGCAGTGTTTTATTGACAGCCATTTTTCAAACGGCAGTTTTGCCGAACATCGAACGACAAAAACTGATTTTATATAATCCTGCGCCTGAGAGTAAAACTGATTCAAATTGGTATATTTTTTTCCGCGGTAAGTTATGATTCCATTATGGTCAATTTCAACAAATTCCAAATCATATTTGAATTTTTCCGGATCAATAACTTTTGCACTTTTTACAGTGTAATCACTTATCAACATTTTATTATCCTGCAGAGCGAGAATTCCCGTGCTGCCTGAAAATTTGTATGCACCAAGCAGTTCAAAATCTTTTGATAAACGCAAAGTTTGTGAAGGTCTCCGTCCGTAAAAACCAAGCCAGAAATCCTTGCCGTCAAAAGTTAAAGTTTGAATACCGCTGCGGCTGTTTACGGCAATTTTATGTTCTCTGATAAAATTGAAATCTCTGTCATACACATAAATCGAATTACCATCTTCAAAAAAACTTTTGCCGCCAGAGACAAAAAACTGTCCATCTGCATAAGTCATACAGCCTGCCCCGTATTTGATCTGCGGCAAGTGATAAGTTTTGAGATAATTCAAATCTTTGTCATAAACCTGCACAAAATTCATACTTACCCTGCCCTCGATCGGGATGCAGAATTTTTCACTGCAATAAGGAATATAAAGTTTATCATCCACAGAACATGGGTCTCCGCCGTGACGCCTGAACTGATTTTCTTTTTTCAGCAGTACACGTTTAATAACATTTCCTTTGCTGTCAGTTTTAAGAATATGATGATTTGACACCCAGTAAAGATGTTGACCGATGGCGGTAAATCCCTGTAAATGACCTTTTATTTCACCGGGATCATACGGCACAAAAGTATTTTCCGGCAGAACAAACTGAACTTTTGCTCCATACAATACAAATGCCGCAAACAAAAGCGAAACAACAGACAAATACTTTTTCAAATTATTAAACATAAATTCTACTGATCCAGTTAAAACATTTACGGCTAAAAATAGCACCGAAAAAATATTTTTCAATCTCAAATCACAAAATATGATAAATTATTTATCTCCCAAACTTGTTAAAACAAATTTTCCGTGCTATATTAAAGCGGTTATATAATTAACGGAAAAAAAGGCAACGATGCATAATTTTTGGACTCTGTATTAAACATTAACTGTTTTTTTATTTGCATATTTCAGCAGCAAATACAAAAGAGATTGAAAAAATTGCGATGAGGAATACAATATTTTCAGAAATAATGCGTATTCATTAGCAACGGAACGCTTCTCGAAAACAATCACCCACTTTAACGAAAGGAAAAATCATGAAAAAAACATTGTTGTTCCTCGCCGCCGCTCTCTGCACCTGCGGACTCTTTGCCATGGCAAGTGATTGCCCCGAAGATGCAGAAAAATGCTGCAAAGAAATGAAAGAAAAATGTGAAAAAAAAGATTGCAAAGATAAAAAAGATTGCCCCGAAGCAAAATGCCCGGTCAAAAACGGAAAAATGAAAAAAGCCGATTGCCCGCAGCAGAAAAAAATGCAGAAATATGCATTCAAAAATAACAAAAAAGCCCCGATGGTACGCCGTCCCCGCTTCAAAATGTCTCCCGAAGCAAAAGCCGAAATGGAAAAATTCCGTGCCGCTGTCAAGGAATACAAAGCAAAACAGACTCCCGAAAACAAGGCCAAAGTCGTTGCTTTCCTGAGTAAAAATTTTGACAAACAAGTCGAAATGAACAAAAAACGTGCCGAAAGCATGCGTAAAATTGCAGATGCCATGGACAAGAAAAATGCAGAAATGCAGAAAAACCGTGACGCCGAAATCGAAAAGATCTTCCAGCGTATCATGAATCCTCCCAAACGTCCCGCTCGCAAAACTGCTCCAGGCAAAAAAGCCCCCGCTGCCAAACCTGCAGCAAAACCCGCAGCATAACAACTGCTCTTTTTCCCAACTGCCTTGTCTTGCTGGAAAGGCAGTTTTTTTATATACTCAAAAATAATTATAAATCTTACTGCAATACAGTTCGCAGTTTTAATCCTGAATCAGAACTGCAATCCCCGGATAATTGCGGTATTTTTCTTCAGAATCCATTCCACAGCCGATAAGATAACGGTCATCCATAAAAAATCCGGTCCAGTCGGCGTGTTCGATGCCGCCAGGACGGACAATTTTCTTCTCGACCAGCACTGCAGTTTTAACGGTCAATGCACCCGCAGCCAGAAGGTTGTTTTTTATTGCTTTGAGAGTTCTTCCTGAATCAAGCACTTCATCCACAAGCAGAATATTCCGTCCCCGGGGATCAAGTTTCAATGTCGAACGCAGTTCAAGAGTTCCGGTACATACATCATGCTTGTAACTTCCTGCGGCGATGGAATCGATATAAAAATCCTCAAGTTTTATTGCCTCTGCAAGTTTAGCGGCGACAAACAATCCTCCGTTCATGACCACGATCATCGTCAGCGGTACATCTCCGTAAAACTGCGTAATTTCATCTCCCAGCTCTATAATTCTCTGGTTAACTTCTTCAGATGTTTTAAGAATTTCAATATTTTCCATAAGCAAATTCCATTTCCGGATAATTTCATTTTATTTAAAATTCAGCATTTGATTGAATTTCATACCAAGTTATTTAATATAGCATAACTGCACAAAAATACAATTCAATCAGTAAGGTACCGATATACCGTACCGGCTCAGCAGAGACCTTCAGCAAAGGAATAGCATTACCTTGGGAGCTGCCTATATTTAAGCAAACTCAAATAAAATAAATCGGAGGAAAAATAATATGACAAGAGATTTTCAATAAACCTTGTTTTCGGTTTTCTCTTTCGTCTGCTCAACGCATAAAATAATTCCCGAATAACGCCTACCTCAAATCGATACAAAGGTTCGAATAATG
>JAFVUZ010000027.1 GCA_017502435.1 Lentisphaeria bacterium | reverse complement strand
TGGTGGCATTGATCGCAGCAAGAATTATGAAGTCCACGCTTTTCAAAGGTGATGGAGAAGTCTATCTGATGGAACTGCCGCCATATCGTATGCCCAGTTTCAAAAGTTTGATGCTCCACATGTGGGATCGGGGGCGGATGTATCTGCAGAAAGCAGGTACGATAATTTTGCTTACCAGTATCGTGCTTTACATTTGCAATACCTACCCGGAAAAGAAGGATTTTTCCGTTGATTACGATAAAAAAATCACGGAAGTGCAGAAAGCCGGTGGCGACACATCTGCTCTTGAAAATGCTCAACTTTCTGAAAAACTGGAATATACTATTTCCGGCAGAGTCGGCAAAGCTCTGGAACCATTCTTTGCTCCCATCGGCTTTGACTGGAAAATAACTACGGCATCTATCGGAGCGTTGGCGGCAAAAGAGGTTTTTGTGGCTCAAATGGGTATTCTTTATTCCGAAGGTGAAGCTGATGAAGAATCAGAAGGACTGCGGGCGCAATTGGTGAAACATTATACACCGCTGCAAGCATTCTGTATAATGCTCTTCTGTCTGCTCTCGATTCCGTGTCTGGCGACTCTGGCGATCATCAAGCGGGAGTTGAACTCGTGGAAGATGGCGTTTGTTGAAGCCGGAGCGTTGTTCGCTCTTGCCTATGCTGCCGCGCTGATCGTCTATCAGTTGGGAACGGTATTGCAAATCGGAACAAAAATGCTTCAGTGAAATTGTCTCCTTAAACGGTGGCTTATAAGTATTTCAGCAGCCGCTTATAAGCCGCCAATTTTTTATTCAGCAAGTTAGGCAAGGCTAACTTTTGTATCAACATATTTCATCAGGAGGGGATAGTGACAAAATTTTAATCATCCGGGCATTGAAGTAATTTTAACAGCAAATGCAATAATAATTAAAACCACCAACAGGAGAAAATTATGAATTTGAAGATTCATAGATGCTTTGCCATATTGGCAACAGCAAGTGTTGTTTGCTTGCCATTGGCAGGCAAAGCCGAAGAAAAAGTGCAGAAAATCACTTTTATTGAAGATGATGCCCAAAAAAATATGGCATCAAAAATTTACACCTTAAAACATACCAAAGCGGCAGATGTAGCCCCCTTCATCCGCAGTGCGGTTGTTCGCTATTGTGAAGAATCCAATGTTTCCACTGTTGAAGATAATGAACGCAACCGTCAAATGATCATTGTTTCAACTGGCGAAGATATGATTGAACACGTTGATAAGCTTATTGCCGCACTTGATCGTCCGGCAAAGGTTGCCAAAGCCTCTAATATTACTGGAGATGGTATTGCCTATGGCGTGTATCAGCCGCAGTTCAGGGCTACTGAAAAGATGCTTGATATTATTGTCAAGGGGGAAGTTTCCAGCGGAGAAGCTGACAGCGATATGCGGCTGGACAGTAAACGCAATATGTTTTACTTCAAAGATACCCCGGCAACGGTGGAGGATATCAAAGCCAAACTTGCGTGGTTGGATAAACCGATTCCGCAGGTGCGATTGGAACTGAAAGTTTATCAGGTGCGGGACAGCGATCTCAAAGATATCGGTATTGATTATCTGTCATGGAAAAACGGTCCTGGACTTGATCTTTTCGGAGCCGGCTACAATGCCCTGAAGCTTAAAGGTGCTGAATATCTTATTGAAATGCTCGGAAACGGTGCTGAGATTGCAGGAAACGCTACTTGGGGCTTCGGTGGATTCTATACCGCACCGGCCTTTGATTTGAGTTTTCTCCGATTTTTGCAGCAGAATGGCAAAGCAACTGTCAGCAGCACAGCAAGCGTGATAATCACGAATAACCGCAACCGTGAATTCAAAGTAAACTTTGCTCCGGAATACCAGAATATCACCAAAGATGAAAATCATACTTCGGCAGTTGCACCTGGCGGTGATTCTTCTCTGACAGCGTCAGTCTTCAATCCGGTCATTACCGCCGGGAAGAATGGCTGCATCAATTTTCAGTACGAAATCAGCAACAACAATGTGGTTGAACGAAATAATCTCGGCACAGAACTGACAGAGACAGAAAACATTTCAGCTCAAACAGTAGTAACATTCAATCAGGAACAGCTTCTTGCCTCCTGGAACCGTTCAAGTGATGTTGAGCAAACCATCGGAATCCCTTTTCTCTGCGAAATTCCGGTGCTGAAATACATTTTTGGAACTACGACCACCAATACCGAAATCAACCGCTTCTTTGTTACAGTCCGTGCCGTTCCTGTGGTATTCAATGAAAACATGGAACCCGGTACGGTCGCTGAATTCAAAAAGATTGCAAGCAAATAATCAAAAGAAAGATTGATAAAATTATGAAATACTGTTCAAAATATCTTCTGGCGGCGGCTCTGTTAAGCAGTGCTACTGCATTTGCAGGTGAAGCTTCTGCCCCATACGACAACACCAGAATCGATGCCCGCCTTAATGTTGCTGTCAAAGATGACACCCAAGTTGTTCACTTTGTCCGGGATAATGCCGACCCTAATGTTATCACCAAAGCATACGAAATCAAACATACCGATCCGTATGAATTGCGCTCTTACATCCGTTCGATTGTCCAAACCCGTAAGGTTGACGAAAACAACACCAATGTTGAAGCTGTTAAATACGCCGATGGCAGTGCGTTACTGCTGATTTCCGCCGAAGACTACCGCTTTGAAGACTCACCGGGAGCGCAAGGCTTTGATTCCATTGTGCGGGAGTTGGATAAGCCGAAACTGGTATCCGGATCCGGGCGTCTGACTTATGTGTATTCTCCCAAATTCCGCTCTTCAGAAGATTTGATGGAAATGGTAAAAAATGTTGGTGCATACAGCCGCAATGAAGCAATGAACAATGTCGGCGGCAACGATGTGCTGATGGAAGATCCGGACCTTAATCTGATTTTCTTCAATACAGCTCCATTCTCAAAGCAGAATATTATGGATGTTATCAGCAAATATGACAGGATCGAACCGAGTATTCGTGCCAAGGTTACCGTTTATGAACTCTATGCTGAAAATGATACCAAACTTGGGTTGGATTTTCAGGCGTGGAAAAACAATGACGGAATTGATCTTTTCAGTGCCGGAGGCAGATTTTCTCAAAATTACAACGATCTTGATCTTGCACAAGGTGCAAAATGGAACAAAACCACCTATTTCCAATTCAACCCCAAATGGAACACTAAATATATTGATTTTTTGACCAGCAAGGGGAAAGCCAAAGTACTGCATACTTCAGAAATCACCATCGGTAATAATGCAGAAGGCAAAATAGAAAAATTTACCCAGTGTTTTGTTGCCA
>JAFVUZ010000026.1 GCA_017502435.1 Lentisphaeria bacterium | reverse complement strand
GTCGTACCCGGCGCCGGGTGCAGGGGCGGCGTAAGCCCCTGCAAAAAAACACAAGATACAGATATCTCCCCGTATTGGGAACATAGCGTATTACAAATAATTTAAAATATATTTTACTGTAAAAATTTAAACTCCCATATAGCAAAATAAACCATTATATTCTGTCTTGATTTAACAATAAAAATTAAGGGCATCGCAAACTTTTTTAAGTTTTGCAACAGCCCCCCGCAATATGAACAGAGTCTGTTATTTCTGCATATCAGCAACTGCACGCAAAAGTGCATAAATCGTTTGAATGCAGGGAATATCAATATTATTTTCAATAGCAATACGGCAGACATTGCCGACGATTGCTTCCACTTCAAGCGGACGGCGGCGGCGGAAATCTGCAAGCATACTGGTTGCATATGGAGTGAAGTTGCGGGTGTATTCGATATTTTCAGCGACCAGAGACTCTTCAAGTTCAATATTTTTGGAACGGGCGACATCAATTATCTCATACATTATTCTGGAGCAGAGTGCTTCAAGATGTCCCCGGTCAGTCATCTGATTGGTCAACAAACCGCCGCCGAGGACAGAAATCGAATTGAACGGAATATTCCAGAGCAATTTTTTCCAGCGGTAATATTGAATATTATCAACCAGTTCAGCCGGACACGGAGTCTTTTGGAAAAGTTCGAGCAGAGCCTGTGCGTTTTTTCCTGCTTTATGATGGCGGAACTCACCGAAAGTCATACTGCCGGGGCCGCCGGTATGAGCGATGATACCGGGTGCGGTTTTGGTGCATCCGATATAGATGATGGCACTCAAAATTTCATTATCCGGGAACGCTGCATGAACATCTTTTTCAATATCAATGCCGTTTTGAGCGAGCAGAATGACAGTATCAGGAGAAACTGCATCTTTTATCATGGAGGGGATGTCAATTTCCGGCAGAACTTTGGAACCGACGATTATCAGATCCGCTTTGCCCTGATATTCAGAAGCGGAACGGAGGACTTGCGACGGTTTGAATACAAAATCTCCTTTTACGCTGGAAATCTGAAAACCGTTTGCTTTGACTTCATCATAATCTGAACGGCAGATGACTGAAACATCAGCTCCCGCAGCACCAAGTCTGCCGCCGAAATAAGCACCTACTGCACCGGCACCGGATATTAAAATATTCATATAAAAAAATCCTTTCTTTTTTTAATATAGCACTTGTATTTGAATTAAAAAAGTCTATGTTCATATATATTCGCAATTTTTTTATGAGAGCGGACAATGCCATACTCCATTGCCGCGGGACATATCAAAAAGACAGGATTTGATTGATGAAAGAGCGTATTGTTAACATCCGCAACAAAGCCGGTATCCATTGCCGTCCGTCCAGTATTATTCTGAATACCATCCAGCAGAAATATCCGCTTCATACCTTTGTGGTTGAGAAAGACGGAGAGGAAACTGAACTCAACAGTATTCTGAATCTTATTTCTATGGGGCTTGCCTGTTCAGATCAGGCATTACTGACCGTCTCCGGGCAGGATGAGGACAAAGCAATAGCAGAAATCGGTGATCTTTTTGAATATGAATTTGATTTCCCCCCAAAATAATTTTCAATTTGCAATATTGGTTAATTATGCTATATTACCGATATAAGTATTTTACGATCAACAAAAATCAAAATCGGGAAATATTATGAAAAAATTTTTTATTGCCTTTATGCTTCTTGTTTGCAGTGTCTTTGCACTCTGCGGTGCTGAAATCACTGTTGCGGAATGGGATTTTACAAAAAACAGCGTAACTCAAAATAAAATACCAGTTGCCTTACGCGGAAAATCCAAGATAACCAAAGCCGGTCTTGATATTCCATCCGGAGCACCGAAAGACCGTGTCGGTGCCGTAACAACCAAAGTTTTTCCGGCACTTTCACCCGAAGGTGCGTTTTCCGTCTCCGTAAATTTCACTCTTTCATCCAAAGCCCCCCGCAAAGGCGGTTATCACGTCATCCTGGACAACAAATACATCCCTGCCACCACCGCAAAACAAACAGCCCAGAATTACGGTTTCATGCTGATGCTCAAGCACGTCAAAGGCAATACCTTTATCCCTTCCGCAGCATTCGGCTATCAGAAACTCAGCAGAGTAGTTACCGGCAAACCGGTTGCAATCACCTTTGATAAACCGCACAATATCAGATTGATATATGATGCCAAAGGCAATGTCAAAATAATGCTGGACAACCGGGCAATAGTTGCCGGCAAAGTCCAGCCCGGCAGAATTTCCCCTGCAAAACTGGCACTCCACTTCGGCAGTCGTGCCGGTGCAGATTACTGGCCCCTCGGCGGTACGATCAGCAAAGTCACATTCAAAAAAACCGTTATTCCGCCCAAAAAACTCCGTCCCGGTACAACTATTGCGTCATGGAACTTCACCAACGCCAATGTAACCAAAAGTAAATTTCCGGTCAAAATGCGTGGCGGCAGAGTAACCCCGAACGGCATGGCTGTAACCAACAGAGCACCCACCGTCCCCTGCGGAGCTGTCGGCACCAAGGCATTTCCGGAACTCTCTCCGCAGCAAGGCTTTGAAATCAATGCTGAAATAGTTCTCGATGCAAAATTCCCCCGAGACAACAACAAATATGCAATGATATTTGACTCAAAATACACTGACAATGCAGGTTTTTCATTTCATCTGGCGGCTCAGCCCAAGAAACGTTTCCGTCTGGTAGGGACATTCGGATTCGGCAATCAATCTGTCAAAGTTATGAGCAAAGAATTTACTCCAACTTTCGGCAAGGTCGAAAAAGTAGGCATGAGATTCACCTCCATCGGACAAGTCGTGTTTTACTTCAGAGGTGCAGAACTCAATACCGAAACCGTCCCGACCGGCAAAATTGCAGAATCAAAACGAGCCCCCGCATTCGGCGACCGTATCAGCAAACTCTACTGGCCGCTCGGAGGATCACTTAAAAGCGTAACCATTGTTGCCCGCTGATATAAGCTGCCGGCTCATGCATTTTTCAACTTTTTCCCGCCAAAGTGCAATTTTTCGGCAAAAAAGCGAAAAAATGCAAAAAAAAATGCGATTTTTTTCAAAAAACGATTTGCTTTTTTTAAAAAATGGTGTATCTTATTGTCATACAAGGAAACAACAAGCGAGTGTAGCTCAGTTGGTAGAGCATCACGTTGCCAACGTGATTGTCGCCGGTTCGAGTCCGGTCTCTCGCTCCATTTTAAATTTCAACCGATGAATTACAAAATTCATCGGTTTTTTTATTTTCCGGAGAATATAGAGAAATAGAGAACTCATATCACCTCTTACCACTTTCTGCACCAGCAGGACAACCGCAACAGCGTCCAAATCAGCCCAACTTGAAAGCAGTCACACATCTCTTCTCAAAATTCTCAATCTTCCCACTTGTTTGCCGCGTCCTGCAGCAAGCCGAATGCCTTTCTTTTGTGTCTTATATATATAATAATGCAAGAAAGTAAAAATTTCTTTCATTTTCAACTTGTTTTTAAGGCGTTTATGGTGTAAATTATAGGCGAATATTTGTATTTCAATCTTTTACCAAAAAGGATAAATCATTATGGACCACAGAATAGTTCTCTCTCCGCTCGCAAACTGGCGTGATGCCAGAGGTGAAGGCACAAAAGCCCAAATCAAAAACTTTCTCAAAATCGACCTCGATAAAGTCGCAACCCGTGACGTTTATACCATCCACGCTGACATCACTGCCGATGAAGCCGCAAAAATCGCTTCCCTGCTCGTCAATCCCGTCCTCCAGTCATGGAAAGCCGGCGATGCGGCTTCAGCCAATGACAAAGCCCCCGCAACTCCCGACTTCATCGTTGTCATCGGTTTCAAACCCGGCGTGACTGACAACGTCGGACGCTCTGCCAAAGCCGCCGTCTCCGACATCCTCGGCAGAAAACTCGGCGAAAACGAACACGTTTTCAGCTCCGTTGAATATCTCCTTTACGGCAAAGCACTTACTGCCGACGATGCCAAAACCATCGGCGTCAAACTCCTCGGCAACGAACTTATCCAGTCCGTCACCGTTCTCCCCGGTTCCGACCTCAACAATATCCCCCTCAACCTCCCCTTGATCGAAGGTGTCACTTCAGGAACTGTACACGAATACAACCTTGAAGTTTCCGATGAAGGCCTCATGGAAATCAGCCGCAAAGGCACTCTCGCTCTCACCCTCGACGAAATGAAATCTATTCAGAACTATTTCCGCAACGCAGTCGGACGCAAAGATGTCGGCCTCAACCAGAACCCCACCGACGTCGAACTCGAAGTCCTCGCACAAACATGGTCAGAACACTGCAAACACAAAATCTTCTCCGCCATCATCGATTACGAAAATGCAGAAACCGGCGAAAAAGAAACCATCGATTCATGCTACAAATCTTTCGTCAAAAAAAGCACCAACGAAATCGCCGAAGAAGTCGATTGGCTCGTTTCCGTTTTCCATGACAACGCCGGCGTTATCGCTTTCAATGACAAAGTCGATCTCGTTTACAAAGTCGAAACACACAACAGCCCCTCTGCCCTCGATCCTTACGGCGGTGCCATGACCGGTATCGTCGGCGTAAACCGCGACCCCATGGGTACCGGTCAGGGTGCTGAACTCCTTATCAACGTCTGGGGCTACTGCCTCGGTTCTCCCTTTACCGCTGACCGGGACGTTCCCGAAGGTCTGCTCCATCCCCGCCGTCTGCGTGACGGTATCCACAAAGGCGTTATCGACGGCGGCAACCAGAGCGGTATTCCCTACGGCATGGGCTGGGAATATTTTGAAGACCGTTACCTCGGCAAACCCCTCGTTTACTGCGGTACTGTCGGTCTGCTGCCCAAAAAGATCGGCAATGTCAAAGGTTCCGAAAAATCAATCAAAGACGGCGACCTTATCGTTATGGCCGGCGGCCGCATCGGTAAAGACGGTATTCACGGTGCAACCTTCTCCAGCGAAGAACTTCACAAAGACAGTCCCGTTCAGGCTGTTCAGATCGGCGACCCCATCACCCAGAAAAAAATGTCCGACTTCATCTATGAAGCACGCAACAAAGGGCTCTATCGTTTTGTCACCGACAACGGTGCAGGCGGTCTCTCCTCCAGCGTCGGTGAAATGGCTGAACTCTGCGGCGGATGCCGTATGGACCTCGCAAAAGCCCCGCTCAAATATGCAGGTTTGAGTCCGTGGGAGATCCTCGTTTCCGAAGCACAGGAACGTATGAGTTTCGCCGTTCCCAAAGAAAATATCGAAGAATTCAAAGCTCTTGCCCAACTCCGTGATGTCGAAGTTACCGTTATGGGTGAATTTACCACTGACGGCAAATTCTGCATGACATGGGGCGACAAAGTCGTTGCCAATCTCGACATCGACTTCATGCATGGCGGTTTGCCCAAACTTCACCTCAAAGCAAAATGGCAGACTCCGAAATTCGACGAACCCTGTCTCTGCGGCCGCAAAATTGCCGATGACTTTACTGCAATGGCAGGCCGTTTGAACATCTGCTCTGACGAATTCAAAGCCCGCCAGTATGACCACGAAGTCAAAGGCCTCAGCGTTATCAAACCATTCGTCGGCAAATGCCGCGACGTCCAGTCAGATGCCACTGTCACCATGGCCGAACAGCTTGGTACTGAAGGTGTTGTCCTTTCCGGCGGTATTCTGCCCCGTTACAGCGACATCGATACCTACTGGATGACTGCATCCATCATCGACCTTGCCATCCGCCGTATTATTGCCGTCGGCGGCAAACTCGGTCACATTGCCGGTCTTGACAACTTCTGCTGGCCCGACCCCGTCCAGAGTGAAAAAACTCCCGACGGCGAATACAAACTCGCCCAGCTCGTCCGTGCAAACCAGGCTCTTTACAACTTCACCAAACTTTTCAAAGTTCCCTGCATCTCCGGCAAAGACAGTATGAAGAACGACTCAACAAGAGGCGGCAAAAAGATTTCCATTCCGCCCTCAATCCTCTTCAGTGCCATCTCCAAAATGGATGATATTTCAAAAGCTGTCACTCTGGATTACAAAAAAGCAGGCGACCTTGTTTACGTCATCGGTGATACCAAAAACGAATGCGGCGGCAGTGAATATTTCGCAATGCTCGATGCCACCGGCAACAACGTTCCCAAACTCGATGCCGCCAAAGCCATTGAGATTTATACCAACGTTTCAAATGCTACTGAAGCCGAACTCATCCACTCTCTGACAACTCCCGCTCTCGGCGGTCTTGCCATGGCATTCGGCCGTTCCGCAATGGGCGGCCGTCTCGGCTGTACCATAGACCTCGCCAAGATTCCATCAAGCGAAAAGATGAGTTCCATCGAACTTCTTTTCTCTGAAAGCAACAGCCGCTTTGTTGCAACTGTCGCTCCTGCTGACAAAGAGGCATTCGAAAAGACTCTCGGCAGCATTTCCTTTGCCTGTGTCGGTACTGTCGATGACAGTGATGAAATCAAACTCGTCAACACCGACGAAGGCACTTGCACTGTCAAACTCGAAGCACTCATCAAAAACTACAAAGGAACCCTGGATCAGATTTGATCCGGTTCAGGAGCGATACATTGAGCCGCAGCGGTATTTATCCGGCGGATGCCGTAATCATGGCTCCGCTGTCGGGATTTACCGATGCGGCTTATCGCCGTTCATTGTACCGTCACGGCTGTAAATTCGCCTTTACAGAGATGGTGGATGTTTCAGCCATGGCGTACAAAACTCAATCCTCTTTTTTTATGCTTGAACGTTCAAAAGAGGATGTATTTCTCGGCTGTCAACTGGTCGGAAGTTCAGTTGAACATACCAAAATCGCCATGCAGGAATTAAAAGCATACGATTTTGACCTGATTGACCTCAATCTCGGCTGTCCCGTTCCCAAAGTTGCAAAAAAAGGAGCAGGTGCCGCTCTCGGCAGAAACTTTGAACTCGCCAAAGCCGTTTTCTCTGTGATTGCAGAAAATGCAAAATGCCCCGTCACCGCAAAAATCCGTATCGTCGATGCCGATAATGTTGAACCAACTCTCGAACTTGTGAAAATGCTCGAAAACTGCGGTGCAAGTGCCATCACCATTCACGGCAGAATCAAAGAAGCATTTTATTCCGGTCCGGTAAATTTTGAACAGATCCGTATCTGCCGTGAAAATCTCAAAATCCCGGTCATCGCAAACGGCGGCATTATGAATTTTGATAACTATCTCGAAATCAAAGAGAAAACAAAATGCACCCAAGTCATGACTGCCCGCGGAGCAATGGGTAATCCGTGGCTTTTTGAAGAACTGCAAACTCCGGAAAATTTCCACCGTCCCGACGTCTTTGAACTTGCTGAAGAAATAAGACTTCATATCATTGATACCTGTCTGCTTTACGGAGAAAATCACGGCATGAAACTCTCCCGCAAACTCGTTCACGATTATCTCAAAGGCAGAGGTTTCAGAAGTTCATACCGTGCCGAAGCCTCACAGATGTATGAAATCAGCGATTTATATGCATTATTGAAAAAATTGTGTGCGGAATATGGCAATCAACCTTGAAAAATCAAATTATGAGTGTATCTTCTATTATCATAAAAAGGAGTTTGAATATGAAATATTTTTATTTGATTATCATCGGATTGATAAGTTTGACATTCTGCGGATGCCGCAGTATGCTGCCGGCTGAAGATATAAAAATTTTTGAAGTCTGCAAAGAAGAAATCGCAGTTCTCAAAAATCCGCGTATACCACGCAACAGCAAAGAAAAATACGAAGCAGCTCTGTCTTTGAGCAAAAAAGTCGATTTCAGCTATACCCGCACAATCAAATTTCTCGGCAAAGTCTTTCTGGATGCGGATGCCAGAGTCAACAATCAAGGCAACGACAGCATGGTCATCATCATGTATTATCCGTACAAAGACAAATTCGTGAGTTTTGAATTTCACCGTTACCGCGACCACATCCTCAAAACCAACATCCGTTACAAATAATGATTGAATTTTTTTATAACAGTGCAACAGACAGTGCATATAATCTGGCACTGGAAGAATTGCTGACCCGCGAAGTCAATGACGAGATATTCTTTCTCTGGCAGAATGCCCCCGCCGTCATCATCGGCAGAAACCAGAACACTCTGGCAGAGATAAACAGTGATTTCATACAGCAGAACAAAATTAATGTCACCCGCAGAAATACCGGGGGCGGAGCTGTTTACCATGATCTCGGTAATGTCAATTACAGTTATATAGTAAATTATCAGGAAGGCAAAAGCATAGATTTCTCCGATTTCGCCGTCCCCGTCATCAAAACACTAACAGAAATGGGCATAAATGCTGAATTTTCAGGCAGAAACGATATTCTCATCGACAACAAAAAAATTTCCGGCAGTGCCCAGAGCCGTATCGGAGACCGCATACTTTTTCACGGCACACTGCTGTTTGACGTCAATATCGAAAATCTGGTCAACTCGCTCAATGTCAGCGGCATCAAAATTTCCGGCAAAGGTATCGCCTCCGTCCGCTCCAGAGTTACCAATATCAAGGAGCACCTGTTACAAAACATTACAGTTAAAGACTTTATAAATTCCGTATCCGATTCAATCCGCCGCCAGTTCAATGTAAAAAATGACTACATTGTGCCGCAGCAAATCTTGATGCAGGCCAAAAAACTTGCTGAAGAAAAATACCGCACCTGGGAGTGGAATTACGGAAACTCTCCGGCATTCAATTATGAAAAAAGCTGCAAATTTACAGGCGGCAGCGTAACCTTGCAAATGGAAATACAAAAAGGAAAAATTATAAATGCCAGATTCAACGGCGACTTTTTCTCCCGCAAAGATGTCTCTATACTTGAAAAAATGCTCGAAAACGCCGAAATTTCAACAGAAAATATCTCAGATATTTTAAATTCCATGCCAATTTCAGAAATGTTCCTCAATATCACTGCCGCTGAAATTCTTTCACTTTTCCCTGCTGTTTGACATTTCCTCAGAAAATCAAACCGGCATCACTTAATATCTCCGGCAACGGCAATATCGTTACCTAACTGCATAACCTGCACATTATCAAGCTGATAAAGATTCGATAAATCCAACGGAGATTTACCACCGACGGCACTTATACTGTCTTGTCCGCCCATAATTTGGGGGGCAATGTGAAACTCAACACGGTCAACAACGCCTGATGACAAAGCAGATGCGGCAAGTTCCGAACCGCCTTCAATAAAAAGCGAAGTTATTTTACGTTCAGCGAGTTTACGCAGGAAATCATCCCATTTTTCAGCAGTTGAAACATCAACAATTTCAAAATCTGAAACTTTTTCAACACTCCCGTAAATGATTTCCAATTCATTGCGTGTCATAGTTTCTGAAGCAGCGAAACGTTTCATTTTGCGTTCAAACAGCGTACCGTCATCATTGCGGGCGAAAAGCGTCGGTACATCTTTGCGGATCGTATTGGCACCGACCATTATCGCATCGAAACCACGCCGCAGATACTGCACACGCTTTCTTGCTTCACTGCCGGTGATAAATTTGGAACAGCCGTTGGCACAGGCGATTTTACCGTCAAGGGTAACACCCATTTTCAAAAAGACATAGGGCTTTCCTGTCGTGATATACTTGAAAAAAATACGGTTGAGTTCAATACACTCTTTTTCACAAACACCGACTTCATATTTAATGCCGTGTTCGTCAAAAATTTTCAATGCACGCCCCGCATGAGCAGGATTCGGGTCCAGCGTTCCGATTGAAACAAATCTGAATTTTCTGCTGCAAATCAACTCCGTACACGGCGGTGTCCTTCCGTAAGTACAACATGGTTCAAGAGTTACATAAATCTCTGCACCTTCGCAGTTGTAACCGTTTGCTTCAGCATCACGGACGGCTTCAACCTCGGCATGAGGCATACCGCACTGATGATGATAACCTTTGCCGAGGATTTTTCCGTCACGGACAACAACTGCACCGACCAATGGATTCGGGGAGACAAAACCATATCCCCTGCGGGCCTCTTCGATGGCAAGCGACATCCATTTTTCGTGCATCCGGGTCATTTTCACTCCGCAACATCATGCTCAAAAAGAGCTTTGGCATACATATCAGCATCAAAATGCTGCAAATCTTCCGGGGCTTCGCCAAGACCGGCAAAAAAGCACGGAAGTTCAAATTTTTTCTGCAGAGCAACCGCCATGCCGCCCTTGCCGCTGCCGTCAAGTTTGGTGACAACAATTCCGCTCAAATTTGCAGTAGCGGAAAATTTTTCCGCCTGACTCAAAGCATTTGAACCGATAGTTGCATCCACAGTCAGCCATGTTTCGTGAGGGGCTCCGGGCAGAACTTTATTGATGGAGCGGCAGATTTTTGCCAATTCCTCCATGAGATTTTTCTGATTGTGCTGACGTCCGGCGGTATCGATCAGCAGATAATCAGCCTGTTCTGCGATGGCGGTTTTGACCGCATCAAACGCAACTCCGGACGGGTCGGCTCCGTTTTTGGAAGCAACCAGAACGGCTCCGCTGCGTTGACTCCACAAAGTCAGCTGTTCATTGGCGGCGGCACGGAAAGTATCGCATGAGCCGAGAACGACTTTTTTGCCTTCATTGCGAAGCATATTGGCAAGTTTGCCGACGGTAGTTGTTTTGCCTGAACCGTTTACGCCGACAAAAAGAATAACTGTCGGCATACCGTTATCTGCGTGACGGATTTCACGCATATTGCGTTTCAAAATATTTGCGACATGAGTTGTTGCGACTTCATAAATGTCCTCTGAACTTTTTATTTTGCCGCGTTGATACTCATCTTTGAGCGTATCAGCAATATCATTTGCCGCCGCCACGCCGAAGTCGTAAGAAATCAAAGTATCACGGAGCAGTTCAAAAGTCTCTTTGCCCCACTCTTTTTCACCGCCGAAAATAGCACTGATGGTACGGCCGACTTTGACTGAACTTTTCTCCAGACCTCTTTTGAAAATCGAAAATATTGAAGCCATAAAATTCCCCGGTTTCAGCGTTCAGGACGGTCAAGAGAATCCTTGACAGCATTGAGTACGCCGTTGATAAAGTTGGCGGATTTCTCATCGGTATAATCGCAGGCGATCTCAACGCCCTCATTGATACTGACAACAGGCGGCACATCCATATCAAAAAGCATTTCATAAACTGCAACACGCATAATATTGCGGTCAACCAGAGAGATGCGTTCCCATTCCCAGTTGCGGGCAAAACTTTTGATTTTGCCGTCGATTTCATCCATGTTGAGAGCGACTCCGGAAATAAGATGTTCAGCAAGTTCGCGGCTTTTACGTGAATAACGGTTGTCGGAGAGATTGTGCTGCGGCTTCATCTCTTCTTCAAAAAATTCATCAAACCTGCCGAGTTCCGGAAAATCCCCGGTCATATCACAGCTGAAAAGATACTGCATGGCAATCTCACGTCCGAGACGTTTGCTGTGCAGTCTGGAAGTTGATTCCAAAGATTCGTCGATATCCATTGGTTATCCTTTTTATTTGATGACCTTGCAGAGATTTGCCATTTCGATAGCGGCGATAGCGGCATCGGAACCTTTGTTGCCGGCTTTGGTGCCGCTGCGTTCGATAGCCTGATCGAGATCTTCGGCAGTGATCATACCGTAAGTGACGGGAATACCGGATTCAAGACCGAGCTGGGCAAGACATTTGGAAACTTCACTGTTGATATAACCTGCGTGCTGGGTAGCACCTTGAATAACAACGCCGAGAGCCATAACAGCATCAAATTTTTTGGTGGCAAGAAGTTTTTTGACAGCGAAGGGGATTTCGTATGAACCGGGAACGTAAGCAACGGTAATATTTTCTTCACTGCCGCCGTGACGGACGATACTGTCAACGGCTCCGGTCAGCAAATGGCTGACAAAAAAGTTGTTGAAACGGGCACAAACGATACCGAATTTCAAACCTTCAGCATTGAAATTTCCTTCGAGAATTGTCTTTTTTTCCATAATTCAAATTCCTTATTTTAAAGATGTTATGATTTAAATTCAAGCATTCGGCGAATGGGGACGACGGCTTTTTCGCAAATCTCACGGCTCAAAACTACCTCCTCTGTCTCCTCTTCAAGAGCACGCAAAAGGTCCTGCAGACGTGCAAGTTTCATATGCGGACATACCGCCTCAGGAGAAATCAGAATGAAACGCTTGTCGGGATTTTCTTTTTCCAGACGGTGCAATATTCCAAGTTCTGTAGCAATAATAAACTCTTTTTTGTCAGAGTTGCGGACGTGAGTCAGTATCTTGCCGGTACTCAAAGCATGATCCGCCAATGCGACAACTTCAGCAGGAGCTTCGGGATGAATGAGGACCTCCGCATTGGGATACTCTTTTTTGCGTTTCTCTATCATACTGACAGTAAAGCGGTTATGCACAGGGCAACAGCCGTCGTAAAGTTTCATCACTCTGCCGATCTGAGCAGCACAGAAACTTCCGAGATTTCTGTCCGGCAGGAAAAGTATCTCCTTATCTTCCGGCAAAGCCTTGACCACATTCAAAGCATTGCCGCTGGTAACGCAAATATCACATTCAGTTTTGGTTTCTGCGGTGGTATTGACATAAGCCACGACATAAAGTCCGGGATTTTCTTTTTTCATACGGCGGACAGTTTCGAGATCGACCATATCCGCCATATCACATCCTGCAGTTGAAACCGGCAGCACTACTTTTTTGTCCGGAGAGAGGATTTTTGCAGTTTCAGCCATGAAACGGACGCCGCAAAAAACGATCATATCAGCAGTTGTTTCCGCGGCTTTGATACTGAGTTCCAGTGAATCACCGCAAAAATCAGCAATATCCTGTATCTCGCCCAGCGAATAATTATGGGCGAGGATAACAGCATTTTTCTCTTTTTTGAGCGTTTTGATACGTTCAATAATCTGGGCGTCAGTCAGCATTTTTACCTCAATTCGACGTTAAGTTTGGCGGCAAGATTTTCACGCAGAGTGTAATATGCCTTGTTGATCTCATCATCGGTCAGAGTACGTTCAGCATGGCGGAAAGTAAGTTTGAATGCCATACTCTTTTTGTCCGCTCCCATTTTGTCATCGGTAAAGATATCAAAAAGTTCAACCTTTTCAAGATGAGCGAGTTTAAGTTTGCGGATGAAGTCCATAACTGCAGAGTATTCCAGAGATTTATCACATACAAACGCAACGTCGCGGCTGGTGGCAGGATACATACTGAAGGGTTTGTAAAGAAGTTTGCCCTGAGTTCCGTTGAGGACTGCTTCGACTTCGAGGACTGCGGCGTACATCTTTTTGGTGGTTTTGAAACCTTTGGTCAGATCGTGAGCAATTTCACCGAGGAAGCCTGCACATTTGCCATTGATGACGACTTTTGCACAAATACCGTTGACAAAGCGGGCATCTTCTGCGGCTTCAAAGCGGTAATTGACAACGCGGCGTTTGTTGAAAAGTGCCTCAAGTGTACCTTTCAAATCGTAGAAATCAATATCTTCTGCAAGTTCCGCACTGAAAAGTTCCGGATGACGTGAACCGGTCATCATAATACACATTTCAACACGTTCTTCGGGAAACATTTTCGGATTGGCACAGAAAACTCTGCCCTGTTCAAAAAGTCTGAGATTGAGGTTGCGGCGGGCAATATTACGTTCCAGAGTGTTGAGCATTTCCCCGAAAAGAGAAGGACGCAGACAACGCAGATCCAGACTCAACGGATTATCAAGGATCATCACATCTTCAATTTTGAAACGGCGGTCGGACAAAGCTGTTTTGTCACTGACGGTACTGTAATGATAACATTCAAAAAGTCCGAGACCAATCAAATCTTCACGCAGAATCTGATACTTCAAATAAGCATCATTGCGGAGCGGAGCAACCGATTTTGCCGTAACCGGAATCAAAGGAATACCTGCAAGTCCGTGAATGCGGGCGACCTCTTCAGCAAGGTCGGCTTCATTGGTCAAATCCAGACGGAACAAGGGAGCAGTAACAACACATCCTCCGGCAGTTTCATCGCTGACTTTGAGCTGAAGTTTGCGGAAAATCGCACTGATTTCAGCACCGGAAAGTGAAAGTCCGAGCAGTTTATTGATGCGTTCAAAACGGCAGGGAATAACTTTCTCTGCAGGACGCGGCACAGAAACATCAATCAAGGGAGTTACCAGTTCTCCGCCTGCAAGTTCCAGAATCAGTTGCGCACAACGGCGTGAAGCAAGTTCTGCCATATCAAAATCAACACCGCGTTCATAACGGTAACTTGAATCAGAACTTACACCCAATTCACGGCTGGAACTGCGGATATTGGATGAGAAAAAGACTGCACTTTCAATCAGACAGTTGACGGTATTTTCTGTAACGCCGCTCTCTTCACCTCCCATGATACCGGCAAGGACGACCGGCTTTTCGGCATCGGCGATAACGAGATGACGGTTTTTGAGTTCAACTGTTTTACCGTCAAGGAGTTCCAGTTTTTCGCCGTCATTGGCTCTGCGGATGACAACACGTTTTTCTGCGAGTTTATCAAGGTCGAAAACGTGCAGCGGCTGACCGAGTTCCATAAGAACGTAATTACTGATGTCAACAATATTGTTGATGGGACGCAGACCGATGGCAGTAAGTTTATCCTGCAGCCATTTGGGAGAAGGACCGACTTTGACATTTTCAATAACTCTGGCAGTATAGCGGGGACAGAGTTCACTGTCCATAACAGTCACCAGATTGTTGTATTTTGCAGGAACATCTTTGACTTCAGGGATGGTGATTTCGGGAAGTTTTGCCTGAGTATCAAGCAAGCAGGCAACGTCACGAGCGATTCCGTAGTGAGAAAGCCAGTCGGCACGGTTGGGAGTAACTTCAACAGTAATACAGGTATCGGCCCCGAGCAGATCATTGAGCGGAGTTCCGGGAACTGCATCTGCAGGAAGTTCCATCAAACCGGAATGATCGTCGGAAAGACCGAGTTCCTTGCCGCTGCACATCATGCCGAAAGATTCGACACCGCGGAGTTTTGCTTTTTTAATGACAAATTCGCCGTCGCCGTCTTTGAAAACAGTACCAAGAGTGGCAAGCGGAACAAGTTTGCCGGCATCACAATTGGGAGCACCGCAGACGATCTGGACTTCTTCAGTTCCGTTGAAAACTTTGCAGACAGAAAGTGCATCGGCGTTGGGATGGGGATTGCGTTCCAGAATTTTTGCAACGACAATACCTTTGGGGACAACTTCGGTGGATTC
Organism: Lentisphaeria bacterium; assembly: GCA_017502435.1. Classification (GTDB taxonomy): domain Bacteria; phylum Verrucomicrobiota; class Lentisphaeria; order Victivallales; family Victivallaceae; genus RGIG5270. The sequence goes on along the minus strand of JAFVUZ010000026.1, from coordinate 1,808 downwards.
GACTTCCTCGACTTCAATACCGGCACAGGTAAGTTTGTCGCAAAGCTGTTCCAGCGAACAATCAATATCAACATATTGGGTAAGGAAATTTTTTGAAATTTTCATAGTTTCACCTGATTTCAGAATTGTTGGAGGAAACGGACATCGTTTTCATAGAGATAACGGATGTCGCCGATGCGGTAACGCAGCATGGCAAGACGTTCAATACCGAGACCGAATGCAAAACCGCTCCAGACTTCAGGATCATAACCGACATTACGCAGAACATTGGGATCTACCATACCGGCACCGGCGATTTCAATGTAGCCGGAATTTTTGCAGACCGGACAGCCTTTGCCGCCGCACATAATACAGGAGAAGTCATACTCAACACTGGGTTCGGTAAAGGGGAAAAAGTGCGGACGCAGACGGATATTGATCTTTTCTCCGAAAACTTCCCAGGCAAAATTCTGCAGAATACTCTTCAAATCTGCCAGTGAAACATCTTTGTCGATATACAGACCTTCGATCTGATGAAAGTTCATACCGTGAGTGGCATCCGGAGTATCACGGCGGAAACATCTGCCGGGAGCAACGATGCGGACGGGCGGTTCCTGACTTTCCATAACACGGATCTGAACCGGGCTTGTCTGTGAACGGAGCAGTCTGCCGTCAGCAAAATAAAATGTATCGCCGCGATCGCGTGACGGATGGTCCATCGGAGTATTAAGTGCATCAAAGTTGTGATAAACATCTTCGATTTCCGGACCTTCTGCAACGATGAAACCCATTCTGCGGAAAGTATTTACGCATTCGTCAATCATAATTGAAATGGGATGTTTGTGACCTGCATTGGCAAGTCTGCCGGGGAGAGTGACATCGATTGAATTTTTCTTTGCTTCGACTGCACCTGCGGCATTTTTAGCATCCTGAAGCATATCTTCGATAGCCTTGCGGGATGAATTGAAAGCAATACCGACATTTTTGCGTTCTTCGGGAGCGACTGAACCCATTTCCTTGCTCAACGCGGGCAAAAGACCGTTACGGCCGAGAAATTGAATACGCAGTTCCTCGACGGCTTCGGGGGATGAATCCTGCTGAAGTCTGGCTTGAACATCAAGCACGGATTGCTGGAGTTTTTCTAAAAGTGAACTCATTTTTGATCTCTCTTATATTAAAATTTTCTAAAAAATTGAAACTTCAAATCCATTTTTATGTGTGTCTCCAGAAAGCGGAACATTGACACTTTTTTTCTGAATTAAAGCAAAACAGCCCGAATATGGAAAAATCCACCTTCAGGCTGTTTCTAAATTGTTGACCATGCAAAAGCACTTGAAAATCAAGTACTTTTGCATACGGTCATGTGCCGGAGCTTATGCCTGGGTGACTTTTTCCACCAGGTTTTTAAACTCTTGCGGTTCTTTGACTGCCAGATCGGCCAGAACCTTGCGGTTGAGTTCGATGTTGGCTTTTTTGAGACCGCACATGAATCTGCTGTAGTTTACGCCCAATTCACGGCAAGCTGCATTGATACGGATGATCCAGAGACCTCTGTACTGCTGTTTCTTCTGTTTGCGGCCTTTGTAGGCGTGAACGCCTGCTTTATCGACTGCATCATAAACGGTACGGATCTGCTTACTGCTTGCACCATAAAAACCTTTGGCGCGCTCCAATACTCTTTTGCGACGTTTTCTGGAACTGACTGCACAAGTAACTCTCATAATATTCCTCCATTAAAGTCCGTAGGGCAACGCTGCTTTGATGCGGCGGCTTTCTGCTTTTGAAACTTCACCATCGCCGTGCAAACGGCGTTTACGTTTCGGGCTTTT
>JAFVUZ010000002.1 GCA_017502435.1 Lentisphaeria bacterium | reverse complement strand
TCTGCCAGACGCTCTTCGATATGCCATTGGTATTTGTGTTCAGCGATCAGAAAAGCATCACACGCTCCCAGAATCGCTTTATTGATGTTCCGCAGGATAAAATCAGTATCAGCAGAGTTTTCAGCAATTTTTTCACCAGCCAGCAGCAATCCCATTCCCCGGTTGAGCAGTAAACGGCACGCTTCGGAAAACGGCAACTTATCCGCCGGAAATTCCGGGAGATATTCAGCAAGCAAATCTTCGCCTGCCACCAAGCGGTATCCCCGTTTCAACTCCTGCATCATCAGCCGTCCGGCATTGTTTTTAATATCTTTTACGCTCATAATGCGGCTGAAATCCACATCGACTTTCAACTCTTTTTCATATTTTCCGGCGATCTCTTTCAGCAATACTTCTGCATTATCACACTTTTTCCGGGCAAAAACAAAAAAGTCCAAATCGTTGTAAAGAATGCCGTTTTCCTGATCCTGCCGCACGCCGCCGTCGCCTCTGCCGTAACTGCCGCCTAAAACCACACAAAGATCCGTGGCAGAAAAACGCTCTTTCATTTCAGAAAGAACTTTTTCCAGCAATTCTTCGGCTTTCGCATCGCCGCTGGCGGTAAAGTTTTTACGAGTGTTTGCGTTCAACATAGGTGGCAAATCCTCTTTTTCCCAGACTGCGTAAAACTACCTGCAATACCAGAAAACATGAACAGTGATAGTGATAATAATAGTCATAAATACGCCGCTGTTCCGGTGTATTCTGAAGTCCGTAAATCTCGCCCATCTGGAACACATAGTGTTCATTGGCAGGGTGGCTTTTGACCAGTTCCCTGCGGAAAAACAGTACCGCCCAGTACCCGGGATAACGATCCACTGAAAGTTTCCAGCACCAATGGGATTTTTTATGCGTAAGATAAAACGGCAGTATCAGCAAGTAAGGTACTGCCAGTCCCAGTGCCAGAACCAGTGCTATAAAATGTTCCCACAAACGCAATATCCACGCCGAACGGTTCTGAATGGGCGAAAAAGCGTAACCGAAACTGTTGCGTTCCAATACGCCGCCGGTGTAAGGGTCAATAATTCTCCCCGGGGTAACGATCTTGTTTTTGATTTCCAGATTTCCGGCAGTATAAGTACGGTCAAAAATAATGGAGTGAGTCACCACGCACGCTTTGTCCACCAGAGAGCGTTCCCCGATGATCGCATCGGAAACGACGGATTCCGTTTCAATAAAAGTGTTATCCCCCAACACCAGCGGCCCCTGCAAATTGCAGTTCTGCTTCATGACCACATTGGTACCGGTGTGGATATTATCCATTGTTGTATAGCCGGGCAGGTTGTAAAAATCATCGTTCAGAACCTGAAAATTGACCTCAAAGTAACTTGCCAGCGACTCAATGTGATAAAATTCAATATTGCTTTTCAGCAGAATGCCGTCTTTCCAGTAATATATGCCGTCGGCACTTCCGTCATCATCACAGGAGACAAAAGAATTCTGCAATTCTTCCAATGTATGAGCCTTGGGCATAAGCATACCGTGCAGAATAAGGCAATCTTCTCCGCACTCTTTTGCATACACTTCCAGCAAATGCCGCACGGTATCATGCCCGCCACCTTTGCGGTAGTCAAGCTGCAATTCACCATGCTGGTATTCATAAAGATGTTCTGCCAGATGCTCATTATAAGTAGGGCCAAGCAAAAGCAAAGATTCAGCCTGACAGCGCAGAGCCAGATCAATAAAGTATTCTGCCGCACAGCGGCCACCCACCGGCATCATACCCAGACTGCGGTCCGGAAAATAATCTTTGCACCATTCCTGTTTCTGAGAGTAAGGATTTATCAGAAGATGTTTCATTTTACCACGCTCCTCTGCCGGTCAGGATCGCCGGAATGGTTTTCAGCAGGATGAGAAAATCCTTCCATACACTCCGGCTGGCAATATACTCTTTATCCAGAGCGATCTGTTTGGAAAATGGCAATTCACTTCTGCCGGAAACCTGCCACAGACAAGTGATCCCCGGCGTGATATTCAACCGTTTGCGTTCTTCCAACGTGTAAGTACGCACCTCCTGCGGCAGCGGCGGACGGGGACCGACCAGACTCATATCGCCTAAAATCACATTGAAAAGCTGCGGCAGTTCGTCAATACTGAATTTGCGGATGAATCTGCCGATCGGAGTAATGCGCGGATCATGTTTCATCTTGAAAATCACGCCGTCGCCGGATTCATTGTGCTTCAGGAGTTCCGCCTTGCGGGCTTCAGCATCAATATACATACTGCGGAATTTGTAGAACTTGAAATGTCTGCCGAAACGCCCCACGCGTACCTGGCTGAAAATGATCGGTCCCGGACTGGTAAGTTTGACCAGCAGTGCGGTAATCAGAAAAACCGGAGATCCCAGAATCAACGCAATGACAGCCAACACAATATCCATAAAACGCTTGAAAAAGACAGAACAGCGGATCGTCAAATGCCATACAAGCATCCGCATCTGAATATGGTTGTGCCGGAAAATCCCCGGCTTTTTCAATTCCTGCCGCAGAGCGATGATTTCTTCGTAATGTGTCATATTTATTCCGTTCTCCTTAACGCCTGCATAAATTTTTTCAATTCATCTCTGGTGTTTTCAACAGTACCGGACAATGGAAGGGATACCTGACAGGTATAATAATTGCCGCCCGGCTTGAAATGTCTTCTGAATCCGAGAAATCCCGGAGTGGAAAATTTTTCACTGCTGTACCAAACCCAGACCAGAATATGGTTCGTTCCTTTTTGGGCTTCAATTTCTGTTACTGCAAAATTATCCTGCAAGTATAATATATTTTCAGAACAGACTGTCCACATACTTGTCCGCAAACAGTGACTTGCCGGGTGGATCTCGTGAATGTCTCTGCCGCATTTCACAGCAAGAACAGATATATCAACATTATTTTTTGTGTAGCGGTATTGCTTTACGCTACTTGTGGCAAAAAAGCGTTTGGTATTTTCATCCGGCTGTATGGTTCTGCCCCAGAAATCCCCACAGTGTGCGGGAAATTCCGGAATGAAACTTCTGCCCTCAAAATACAATTCCTTTGAGTGCAGCAGCAACAAGCCACTTGCCGCAAGTGCCGCCAGAAAGCAGAGTGTACCGCGTCTTATCACTTTTTTTGAGCGTTTGTTGTACCATATCCATCCGAAACACAACACCGCCAGTAAAAACTTCACCGCCCACGCCGGATACACCGGACACATCAGAAGCAAGGAAAGCTGATAACTTGAACTGGGCGTTCCCATGAGCAGTATGACCGCGGCGGGCAATATTCGGTAAGCCGCAGTCCATGAGCCCAACAGCCATACTGCTGAAAAGATAACTCCGACTGCCGAAATGATCAAAAGTGCGTTTATATGATGAAAACTTTCCCCGAATGTAAGGCACAGCATGGGAATCAGCCAAAAGAGTGCGTAAAAATCACATTTTCCAAACTTTTCCTTCCGCATTGCCCAAATCGCCGCCGGAATGGCTGCAAGGTAAAATATCCAATCCCATTGATCCAGTCTTGAACTCCTCCATGCCTGCAGGAGATAAGGAGAATGCAAACCCAGCGGCACAAAGGCAAGCAGTATAAAAATGATCTTGCTCATGGCTTTTCCTCCTTATCTTTG
>JAFVUZ010000025.1 GCA_017502435.1 Lentisphaeria bacterium | reverse complement strand
GGCATATCCAATTACCTCCTTCGGTGGTACTGTTTCTTACTATTATTATACGCTATTTCTCGTCAAAAATCAACCATTTGTTGTGACAGAGCCATAATCAAATCGAAAAAATCTTTGCTAAACTGTTTATAAATATTTTTTTCTTCTTGCGAACCTGAAACCGCCTGATATAGAGACAAATAAATTTCGTATGATTTATCGGCCTGGCGCTTTTTAATTTTTGTCATAGCTGAACCAAACGGTTTAAAATCATTTGTCATGGTCTGATCAACTAAAATATTACGATCTGCCAAAAATAAGATACGTCTCTTAGCTTTTGATTTCCACAATCTCCAAATGATTTGAAAGGCAGTAAAAGTTTTCCCAGTCCCAGTTGCCATTACAAGCAATATTCTACTTTGTCCGCGTGCAATGGCTTCAACTGTTTTGTTTATTGCAAGCAATTGATAATAACGGGGGGTTTTATTGCTGCCATCGCTGTAATAGTCCTGTTCAATGACTTGTTGCTGTTCGGCTGTAATTGAATCTCTTTGTAATTTCCAATTCCATAATTCTTTAGGAGAGGGAAATTCGTTTAAAGAAAGAAATGTTTCAGTTCCTGCAATTTTATTATGAAAAATAAAACCATCACCATTAGAACTAAATACAAATGGTATATTCATCATTTCTGCGTAATTTAATGCCTGCTGAATACCTGCCTCTACTGAGTGTTTATTATCTTTTGCTTCAATTATTGCAATTGGCAAATTCACTTTATAAAAAAGTACATAGTCTGCACGCTTATTTTCCGCTCGCTTACATCCTAGGGAAGACACCAATATACGCCCTTTGGTGATATTGTACTCTTCTCGAATTTGTGTTTGCACATCCCAGCCGCATTGTACCAAAGCTGGAGTAATAAACTTTGTACAAATATCACGTTCTGAAAGAGATTTTTTATTCATTGCAATCTCTCATGTTTGAGGTTTTAAAAAATCGATTCTTGATTTGTACTAACGCCAACTTAGACGGTTTGTTTTTGCCGTTTTCCCAGCGGTTGACGGTGGCGAAACTTACTCCGAGGTTGAGGGCAAGGTCTTCCTGTGACCACCCCTGCTGCTGGCGCAGCTTTTTCAATTCTTCAGCGATATTTTCAAGCTGCCTCATTTTTCCACCTCAGATGCATTTGTTTGTAATCCAAGTTTTTCTGCAAAACTACGATTTCTAGCTTCTGCTCGATCAGCTATTGCGGAAAGAGGAATTATTTCTTGATATAGATCTGCAATTGGAATGAAAGTCTGAAGATTATTAATAGGCTCATTAGCATTAAACCAATAGTTACCATAATGAGCTTTTTTATAACGGTCTGGAACATCCAATGGATTGATGTTTTCTCCGACTAAATAACAATAGAAGTTTGTCATTTTTATTTGAGAAAAATTAGCCAAAAGTTTTGCATATTTTGGCAACTGGTCCAAATACAAAGACATATCTTCTTCCGGGGCCTTAAATTCTACAAGCACACATTTCCCTTCCTCTGGATACAAGAATATATCAGGTCGTTTTTTTAACCGATGACCAATCCTTAACCCGACATTATTTTCTAAATCAGATATGTTTACCTCAGGAGAAATAATAAACTTATCTTTAATTTTAAGCTCGTTCAATGGGATGTCCGAATACCCGGAAAAATGCACAAATTCTTCATTTAATATCCACAAATCATTATTGCTACCTGAAGACTTTCTTTTGAAGATAAGATCATGTATCAATCCTTCTCGACTCGCATGAACCTCTTTCCCCTCTGATTTTAATTTTTCCCATTCGCATTGTGCTGCAGATTCTCCACACAAAATCAAGCGAAGAATTTTCACTATCATATCTCTTCTAATCACATATCGTGCTAGTTCATCGCGATTTTGCGTTGGTATTAAAGATAATAATTTATTGGTAGCGTCATAGATTTTTTGTGGATAATTAGAATTAAGAGGGTTTTGCTTTTTTGTTTCTAATTCAATCACTTCTTTATATGTATTCTGTATTTCAATACTTGTCTTTGCTAGTTTTTTAGCTTGAGCTGCAAACAATTTCATCGCAATTGCATCATCCGAATCATTTATTGAAATAGCACCACCAACTGCCTCAACAACATCTACAGAAATCCCATAGGTTTTTGCAACAGAACGTATATTTGCAAAATGTTCGCTTTCTAATTCTTTGATATCTGAGTAAATTCGATTCAAACCATTGCCTATTGACTTTTTAATATCTTCTGCAAATTCAAACTCTGAATCAGCGTAGAAAAAGTCACCACTATCAATTTCAGACTCTATATTTTTCCTACTTGGGAAAGTAAAATCATCTACGGACTGATTTACATTTGTTGGGTCATCAAGCAATTCTCCACTGACACTTGTGAGATAAAAAAAATCATTAAATTTCAATTTTTTTTGCAACAGAGGGAATGAAAAATTTTTCACCAAAATATTTTTACTGCACAAATAAACTGCATTGCCAGATGCTTTATCTGCAGGAATTTTGAATCGCATGACATCTAATTTGTTGGACCTGACAGTGTGCCATGCCCCATTGTCATATTTTACCGTGTCCACACTAATTGTTTCATTTTGCTCTGGATCAGGAATATCTTCACCGGAAATCTTCTTATCAAATATTAACGCGTCGTCACAAAATATTTCGATATTAATCGTAATTCCTGTTTTTTTTTCAAGATACAACCTCAAAAAGAGGTTTTTAATAATTTCTTTTTTTAAGGCTTCTGAATCATGCTTAAAATTAAGCCATTGTTTTTCCTCATTCTTATCGCCGTAGAAATCTGTCATCTCTACAGTAGTTAAATTTTCAACATTCTCTGCAATTGCTATATTGCTTTCAGAATAATTATCATTCAAGTCATAATTAATTTCAGTCTTCGTACAAACGCCATTTGAATTATGGATGCTTGAAATTTTTAGGGTCCGAAATCGGTGAAATATTTGTATTTTTCCTGTTCCCCTATTATTAAGTCCCTTGCTTCGATCTCCAAGATGTTTCAAACGAGCTATGTTCTCATCACCAAAGCCGATACCATTGTCTTTTATGATTATTTTGTGCAACTCATAACCATCGCATTCATCCCATAGAAAAGACTTCGCAAATATCAAACTCAAAGTTATATTTGGAATAAAATCAGAGTCCACATCTTGACGCTGCTTTATTGCATCAAGTGCATTCATGAGACTTTCTTTTACTGGAGAAAAAAAATCTTTTGACTTGGAAATTATAGCCAGAGTCTCGCTTATTCCGATTCCCTGCTTTATTTGATTGCTCATGACTATTCCTTTCTATAACGAATCATATTTAACCATAAATATAGCATCTGTTATATCTTTTGCAAACGATTTATTTCTGCATCCCGTAAAAAATTTTTGTTTTTTTCAGATGACAGTCTCGTTTTTTTTATTTCTGAAAATAACTTTGTGCGGAACTGTCAAGGATTGCCTGACAGTTCCGTAATTCATAAAGTTACTTTTCTTCTTCGGGTGTGTCAAGAATATTGCTGCCACGCAGACCGTCAGCAATATTCCATATCGCACGATGAAGCTCTTCTCTTTCCTGCTCTTTTCTAACATCAGCCATCGCATAATCTCCTATAAGTCGCAGCAAATTTTAGAACACGCAGATTGACTGATTACAGTGGCATTTTTCAAAGATTAAGTTGTTTAATGCTGCCATAATAATTCATGCCTTTCCAGGCGGTTAATCATAATACATAAATATCAATCTTAATTTATCACTATAAATTATTTTGTCAAACATGATACTGATATTTTCTTCAAAATAATCGTTTTTGTATTGGCGTGAGATTAAAATATTTGTGGATGTGGGAATGGTATAAAATACGGCTGGATTGTGTGGGAATTTTGGATAAAAAATTGAATAAATATCCCTCTGCAAGGTGGTTGCCTTGCAGAAGGAGCGAGGTTATTTTATGTTAAAGTAAAAGACCGGAAGCGCTTCAAGCAATCGTACTGTCTTGCCATTCGGCAAGTCTATGTATTGTACAGACGGCGGATAGTGCGGAGCATCAAAATAAACGAACTCGATATCCGGATTTTTATAACAGTCCCCATTATAAAAAATTTGATGCCCCGGACCCAGCCACAATTTACCGCGATAGGGAGTTAATGCTATATCCAACAGCATATGAAATGCGGGACAGAAGAATGTTTCATCATTCAAGTCTTCTTCTTTAATTGCAAATCCATACGGCAATGTAAATATGATTTCGACACGATCATAAACAATACTTTGCAATTCTTTTGGGATATTCATCTTTATAGCTCCCATTCCGCAAGTAACCAAGCGTTGACAGGGACATTCTGTTGTCGGTCCGATCACAAAAATATCCACACGAAATTTTGAACCTAACGGATTTTTACATACATACAGCAGTGGACCGATTTGCTCATAGTAATGTTTTTTGCAGGCTTCGTATTCGGCTTCAGAATAAAGCATTTTACATTCAGATTGTTCTTTCATTTTTGACTCCTTTTGTTTTTGGGGTTTGAGTTATATTAAGTAGTGTGATTGTAATTAAATATGACGATTCGATAATTGCCATTGATTATTCAAAGGCATAATTTGAAACGAAGTCTTAAATGGCATAAAAACAGCAGGGATTTGCCTGATATTTCAGCCCTGAATACAAGCGAAATCGCCCCTGCAATCCAGGTGGATTACAGAGGCGATTTTAGCTTATTTTGAGGTTCTTGAAGATATGACAACTTTCAGGCAAAATCAAGGATTTTTAATCAAAATTAAGCATGAAACTGTCAAATTTACACTACCGTACCTTAATGTGATTTCGATCTGTAAATTAGAGGTATTTCCCAATCTTTGAATATTGCATATTGCTTAACAAACTTCGGTTGAGAATATCCGTAACGACGGCAATTTAATTGCAAATCTGTTTCTTTTGAATACAACTTGGCAAAGTATGAGAATGTCTCAAATGCTCTCAAGAAACTATCCCAATGCTCTTCTGTTCCACGCCGCAGCATTACTGCATATTCATACGCATTTGCATAATGTACGCATCCCGCAAGCCTATGGTATTTCCGGTCAGGGGTTGAATTTGATTGATAATAATGGTATAAGTTGTTTGTAAAATACAATTGTCGCATATATATTATACAATTGTCGCATATATATTTGTAGAAGTGATTATAAATCTCAATAAAAATAGGTGTTATTATGGCTATAAAGAAAATAATTGGTGCAAGTTTTGATGATTTTAAAGAATTTTGCAAAAAAGACGGAGATAATCCCTATTTGATGTTGCGCAAAGCCCGTTTGATTCCAATATCAAAATTTGGTTTAGAAATGTCTCTCACATCTGTTTTCCTTGCAGCTGTTAAATTGGTTAAAGAATTTCGTGAAAATTTCTTATCTGAAATAGGTATGTCCACATCCGGTAAGACCTATGTTTATACAGAAGTAACATTTCCTAACCAATCCTCAGAAAAACGCATAGATGGAATGATTATTACTGTAAAAGGGAATAAAATTTCAGATGCTGCATTACTGGAAATGAAAAACGGAAATAATTCTTTATGCAAAGAGCAGGTGGAAGATTATATAAAAATTGCAAAAGAGTGGGGGATTCAACGATTGGTAACGGTATCAAATGAATATGTTTTGCATCCATCCCAAAGCCCATTAAAAGTAAAATTACCTAAAGATTTTTCTCTTTACCACTTTTCATGGACTAATATTTTAACCATTGCACGTCTTTTGTTATTTAAAAGCAAAACTACACCTAATGGAAAAATTGATGATGAAGATCAAATCGAAATAATGAATGAAGTCGTTGCTTATTGGGAAAGTGATGGTTCTGGCGTATGTGGTTTCACAAGTATGAAAGATAGTTGGAAGCGGACAGGAGAGGCGATTGCCAAAAATATAACTTTGTCTGCTGAAGATACCAAAGATGCTATTACCAGTTGGCATCAAGAAGAGAAAGATATGGCACTGAAACTCAGTCGAGAATTAGGTGTCTTGGTAAAAATTAAAAATGCCAAAAGTAAAAAAACTTTCGCAGAACTGATAGATGACTCTGCAAAAGAGTTTATTTCTACAAAGCGACTTAAATCACAGTTGTGCATTAAAGATGCGGTATCAGACATAAATATTATTGCTGATGCAATGCAAAAGAAAATAGTAATGTCTGTCATTTTGGATGCTCCAATAGATAAAGGAGCAAGAGGGAAAGTTACATGGGTGAAAAAACAGGTAGAAAATTGTATTGATAAAATTGCAAAAATCAACAATCCTATGATATTTGACGAAAATTTCTTTACCGCATTAATCAAAGATATTGTAATATTTGTTGGGGTTAAGCATAGCCGGGCAAGTATAGGGTTTTCTCTGCGGGATTTAGATGATAGGTTTGATCAACTTAAAGATAAAGATATTAATCGCTTTGAAATTGTATGCGATAGAGATTTGGGAAGAGATTTTTACGCTCCGAAAAAATTTGTTGAAGAAATTGAGAAAATGCTGTTGCATTTTTATGCAGGAATTGTGCAAAATTTATCTGCTTATCGTCAACCTTCTCCCAAAATGGCAACTATATCTGATACAGAACAAAAATCTAAAACAGAATGAGTCTTATTGGAATTAAACAGATAAAGTAAAATCCATTTGAAGATTTCTCTAAAATGATAAATGATGCTTTATAATATTTATTTCAGCCCGACGGGCGGTACGAAGAGGGTGGCGGATATTCTGGCTGGCAATCTCGGGGGCGAGGTTTGCGAGGTGGATATTTGTTGCGATATTGAAAAAATGATTTTGCAAGCGGAGGATGTTTGTCTGGTTTCGGTTCCTTCGTTTGCCGGACGGGTTCCGCAGATCGCTGTTGAGAGGCTCAAAAAGATTTCCGGCAATGGAGCGAAGGCGATTTTGAATTGTGTTTACGGCAATCGGGAGTGGGATGACACTTTGACTGAACTTCAGGACACTCTCGACCTTTGCGGATTTGTTTGCGTGGCGGCGGTGGCTGCTATTGCCGAACACTCCATCTTCCGGCAGTTTGCCGCCGGTCGTCCGGATAAAGATGATGCCCAAGAACTTGCAGAATTTGCCCGGAAAATCACCGAAAAACTTGAATGTGGTGTTTTCGGGGATTTGAACCTTGCCGGAAGTCATGGTACATACAAAGAGCTTGTTGATATTCCTTTCAAGCCCGAAGCCAATGATGCTTGCGATAAATGCGGAATTTGTGCCGCCGGTTGTCCGGTGGGAGCGATCGACAAAACTGATCCCCGCAAGACCGATAAAGACCGCTGTATCAGTTGTATGCGCTGTCAGGATATTTGCCCCAAACACGCCCGTGACCTCGATTCGGCTTTTATGCAAGCCGCCGCCGAAAAAATGGCTCCCAAGCTCGGCGGTCACAAGAAAAATTATTTGTTTTTATGAATGATAATGAATCCCATCCGTAAATTTTTTGATGTCCTTTTTGAGTATTATGGGCCGCAGAAGTGGTGGCCTTGTCAGACCGGCTTGCAGTGGGAGATCATTGCCGGGGCAATATTGACCCAGAATACCGCCTGGACCAATGTTGAAAAGGCAATCGGGAATTTACTTGCCGCCGGGGTGCTGTCGCCGGAGAGTGTGTTGGCAACGCCTGATGACAAATTGCAGGTGTTGATTCGTCCGGCGGGTTTCTTCAAGCAGAAATGTGCTTATTTGAAAGCGATGGCGGCGTTTATGCTTGAGCGTGAATCCGCCTTTGAGCAGTCGGCAGATGTTTGGGCTTTGCGGAAAGAATTGCTTTCCATCAAAGGTGTCGGTCGGGAAACGGCAGACAGCATCTTGCTTTATGCTTTCAACAAGCCGATTTTTGTCATTGATGCCTATACACGGAGGGTGGCGGAGCGGCATTTACATCTTGACGGAACTTTGCATTACGATACTCTGCAAAAGATTTTTATGGATGCCTTGCCTGCCGATGTAACCATTTACAACGAATATCACGCCCTCATCGTTACCCTCTGCAAAGAGTCCTGCCACAAAGCCAGTTGCGGTGAAATTTGCAAGAATCTTTTGAGGTCGAAAAATCCACCATCTGATGATTGATTCAAAGAAAACAGTGATTTTCGCCGAAATGTTCTTCGTTTTCAGCAATCAATTCTTTTAATCGTACCAATTTTTTTATCAGTTCTTCTTTATTGGTCTCAAAATCAAACTCTGAATCGTCATCATCCCAACCGTACTCATCCCAACGCGCCCAATCATCAAGATTTTCTGAAATGTCATCATAAAGTTGTTGACAAAATTGCAGCATACTTGTATGAGAAATTTCATGTCTTGTATTTTCGGGAATTAATGGATATTTATCTTCATCCTCACATATGATATGGCAATTCCAAAAACTTACAACGCAAATAAAACGCCCCGGCTCCATAAATCCTTTGACGCAAAATGGGTTCAATGTTTCAAGTCCATGTATAGCCTCGTCAAGCCAGTTGAACGGAATATCATCCAAATAACTTAAAGGGTATACAGATGTTCCATCAAGGCTGAAATCACTCCAGCCGCAATCAGGTTTTGTCAGCATTTTTACATTCCTCCTTTTGGGTTTACGCTTTTCCCGTCACCTCGTATTTTTGTACTTTACCCATAATATAACACCGGAAAGTGGACATTTTGTGTCCTTGATCGTAAAAAATCAGAAAATTTTTGAAAATAAAATCAATATTGCAGTGTCACCGATTGCAGTTTTGTACTTTTTAGGCAAACTGCCCTATTTTTATCGTCCAATCTGGAATTGAATTCCATTTCGGACAAAGCATTTTTTTGACAACTTCATTGAAAAGTTGACTTGAAAACAAGGCAACATTTCAATAAAAATTGTATTGGAGGTAATTGTTTCAGAAAAAGTGTAATATTCCGGAGTTCTTAATCGCTTTTTTCAAAACTGCGGATTTTGCATTGGTTGTTTTTTGATTGGAAAAAACTCCAGCATTTGTCATCGGCATCGTAGACTGGTTCAGCCGCGAAACGGTCATACAGCATGGCAATCATTGAACGCAGTAAATTATCGGGATACAATTTGCAGAGAATTTGATTTTCATACAGAGAATCATCTTCAAAAACAATATAACAGCTTTCAACCGGGTTTTACTTTGTCAATATAAATAAATTTCGCCATAAAAATACTCCGGAACTGCCATACAATACAACAATTACATAAAATTTGCAAAAAGATATCAAGAAATAATCAATAAAAAAATATAAAATTTCTTGATTTTTTAATTTTCAGTGCTATATTAACAGAAGTTAAGCCGGATTAGCTCAGTGGTAGAGCAGTTGACTTGTAATCATCAGGTCGTCAGTTCAAGTCTGACATCCGGCTCCATTTTTTTGCTCTGATTATCAAATTTTTCCCTCAAAAAAGCACAAATTTGACATTTTATTTTACCTGATTCAGAAAAAGTTTTCTTTCTGAAATGTCATATCCGCAAATTCTGACGGAGTTGTTTTGGAGTCATCCCGCTGCATTTTTTCACAAATGAATGCAGATGTGTGACATTATTCATTCCTACTGAATCAGCGATTTCTTTGAAATTCAAATCTGTTTTCAAAAGCAGTTCACGGATTTTGGCAAAACGCAAACGGGAACGGTATTCCGCCGGATTGGTTTGATAATACTGCATGAAAAGACGCCGCAAATGTATCGGTGTATACTCAAAATGTTCCATTATATCTTCAAGTTTATATTCAAAATTCACATCGTTGTCAATCGCTTTTTTAAATTTTTCAAGTTTTTCAGGAATACGGTGCTGATTCTTTTTGCCGGAATGTTCTATAAATTCTGCAAGCACTGACAGCATAAGCAGTTCCGCCGCCTTGCCGTCAGACGGAATCGCAGAATCAAGCAGTTCCGACGTGCGGCGGAAAATTTCAGTCAGATACTCCGATTTAACCGGCGGCACAGGAATTGTTACCGGAAGTTCAATACACTGTTCATGATCATAAAATTCCATCGTCGCTTTACCGGAATTCCACCGCAAATCATCAAGCCAGCAGAATGTAACGTAATTTTTACGCCGGTCATTAAATGAAAAATCAATACTGCATCCCGGAGGCAACAGAAAAAGCGACATATCCGACGCTTCACCGATAAGTTTGCCGTCCGGAGCATAAAATCTCATATATTCCACTCCGGAAATCACCAGACCGAGGAAAAAACAGGTCGTCTTCTGGCACAGAGTTTGTTCAGCAATATATAAATCTGAAGATGTGACGCTTATATTCATAAAAAATGTTCTTTTTTTATAATTTATGTTTTTTATTTGTATAACATTATTAAAATAACACACTTTTTGATATTTGCAAATTGTAATTATGCAGTATAATATATTTCATAACAATTATTTTTAACCATATTTCAAGGAGTAAAAAATGGCTGATCTTTTCAATACAGACAAACGTATCCGCCTCGGCATCTGGGGACTCGGACGCGGAAGTGCTTTCATCAAAGCTGCACGGGAACTCAACATCGATGTCGTCGCCGGATGTGACGTCAATCCCGTCATGCGTGACGCTTTCCGGAAAGAATGTCCCGAAGCATTCATCACAGATGACGAAAATGAGTTTCTCAATTACAAAGATATGGATGCTGTATTGATCGCCACTTTTTTCATGGATCATGCAAAACATACCATCCGCACACTTGAAGCAGGTTTCCATGTCATGTGCGAAGTCACCTCTTTTTACACTCCCGCTGAAGGCGTCAAAGTCGTCGAAGCTGTCGAAAAATCCGGCAAAGTTTACAACCTCCTCGAAAATTATCCCTTCACCAAAGAAAATATGTATCTTGCAAAACTTTACAAGGACGGTTTTTTCGGTGAATTTCAGTACGCCGAATTTGAATATCTCCATGATTGCCGCTCCCTCTGCTACTGCTACAATATGCCCGGGGCCCCCACTGTCGAACCCGGTTATACCGCCCACTCATGGCGTTCATGGCTCAATTTTCACTACTACAACACTCACTCTCTCGGCCCGCTGATGCGTATCACCGGACTCCGTCCAGAATACATCAGTGCTTTTCCCGAAGCGATTCCGCTCCCCGGATTTCTCCCCGGCAGCGGCATGAGCAAGCCCTGCCCGTCACTTATCAAAATGAGCAACGGCGGCATCATGCGTAATATGTGCGGTGCGACCACCGGCAATTACCACAACGGCAAACGTTTCTGGGGCACAAGAGCATCCGCCGAATCCCTCGACCACGGCTTGCGTATGCGTATCGGTGCCACCGGCGAAGGTATGCGTACCATTGTTGAACCGCAATGGCCCGAACTTGCTGAACTTGCAGAAAATGCAGGTCACGGAGGCGGCGATTTCTGGGAACTTTATTACTTCGCCCGTGAAATCCTGACCGGAGAAAAGGCTCCTTGGGATATTTACAATGCCTGCGACGTCACTCTTGCCGGTATCATGGCGGCACGCAGTACCGACAACAACGGTGCCCCGATGGAAATTCCCGACTTCCGCAAAGCTGAAGTCCGCGAAAAATACCGCAGCGACAACTACTGCTGGCAGCAGCCCTTTGATCCCGATAAAATCTTCCCCGACGGTCACGATACTGCAATCACTTCAAATTTCAACAAGGCAATCTACAATATCGGCAAGAACTCCATCCTCCTCCGCAAAGCAATGGACGGTGCAGTTCTCTATCCCAATATCATCAATGCAGCCGAAAAACTCGAAGTCATCAAAAATCTCAATGCCGCTTCGGCTGTACTCGATGAACTTGAAAATTACCGCAATATGGCAGACAAAATCATCAATGCCTATCCCGATTCTCTTGCCGCAGAAGCTCTCCGCAGCATGAAAACTCTCTCCGAACCGGAAATGAATGACGGTGCAGAAATTCTGGCTGAAAAAATCCGCGAAACCATTAAAAAACTTCTTGAAGCAGATAATAAATAAGGAATATTATTATGAACAATGTAAGAGATTTCGGTGCTGTCGGCGATGGCAAAACTTCAGATACTCTTGCCATTCAGCGTGCGATCGATGCCGGCGGAGAAGTTTATTTTCCTGCAGGTATTTACAAAACCGGTACGATTTATCTCAAAAGCAACGGCGGACTCTGCTTTGAACGCGGAGCTGTCCTCCAGTCCGGCGGCAATGAAGAAACCTGGAACGCTCCCGACTTCTGTCCCGCAAACCGCACCAGCGTTTATGAAAAAAATAACGGCAGACATCTTATTTATGCTTATAAATGCGAAAATATTTCCATCCGCGGCGGCAAAATCGACGGCAACTGCTTTGAATGGTACAATGAACTTTCCAAAGAACATCCCTATTTTGAACTGAAAGAACATAACGGTCAGATGATTTTTCTCTGCGAATGCGAAAATGTCCGCATTCAGGATTGCGAGTTGACCAACTCCCCCTACTGGCACTGTTTCCTGCACGGCTGCAATCACGTTTTCATTTCCGGTATCTATGTTCACTCAAATCCGATGGTTCACTGCAACGACGGAATAGATCTTGACTGCTGTACCAATGTTGTCGTTTCAAACTGCATCATTGAAACCGGTGACGATGCAATCACTCTCCGCGGCAATTCAGCAGTCTTCGGCAATGATGAACGTTTCTGCGAAAACATCACCGTCACCAATTGCGTACTCGAAGCAGAACGTGCCGATGGCATCCGTATCGGTGTCGGCAACGGTGCTGTCCGCAACTGTTCATTTTCTGATATTATCATCAAAAACTCCAATATCGGAATTGAACTTGCCGCATCTTTTACCAAAGATACCGGCGCCGATATGGAAAATATGGAATTCAGCAATATCCGCATGAACAATACCTACCGCCCGTTCCAGATAATCATCGGACCGATTAAAAGTTATGAAGAATTTTTCACTTCCGAAGCAGTTGCATCTCCGGCATACATCCGCAATATCACCTTTAACAATATAAGAGGTGAATTTCAGGCTTCCTCACGCATCCGCGGCAGTGCAGCAAAAAACGCCATTGACAATATCGAATTCAACAATGTCAAACTCGATTTTTACGGCAAAGGAAATGCCCCGTATTTCGGCAATGACGGCCGCTGGGACAAAGGTTCTTATGACTGTGCCTACCGTATCAAAGAGACCGGCAGAATATCTTTCAAAGACTGTGCTGTCAAATGGTGTGCCAATGAAGACCTCTGGAAATCTGAAATCGAAGCCGATGATGCTGAAATAATTATCGAAAACTGCGTATTTCCGAAAGATTCAAAATAAATAACAATGGAAGGAGAAAATCATGAAAAAATTACTTTTTGCAAGTCTGTTTTTTCTGACCGCCTTGATTGTCAATGCGGCGTTGCCAAAGTATCTGGTAACCGCACCGAACCCCTCAAAATTCGAACTTGAAGCTGAAAAAGAACTGCAGTTTTTCTGGCAGCAGCTGTACGGCACAAAATTGGAAAAAATTTCTGCCGCCGCTGCCAAAGGCAAAGCCGCAATCTACCTCGGTCAAACTGATTTTGCCAAAGCAAACGGTGCCGATTTCAGCAAATGCGACCGTGAAGAATGGATTCTGAAATCCGTCGGAGATTCACTCATTATCTCAGGAGGCCGTCCCGTCGGTTCACTTTACGGCGTTTATGAAATGCTCGAAAGAGTCGGCATCTCCTTCCTCGCTCCCGATGAAACTTACGTTCCGTCAAATAAACCGGCCCTGCCCAAATTCAACGAAAAACGCAAGCCCGACTTCAACGGACGTCTCGTTTATGACGGTATTCCTACACTCATGTACCGTACCAAAGCAACTCAAAAGCCCAGAGATATGTACACTCTCTGGCTTCTCCGTATCCGCCAGAACGGTCAGGCCATTCATCATATCCCGTCAAGATATATCGGATCTGCATTCAATATCACAACTTTTCCGAATTACCACTCTCTCTCAAACTATGTAAATCCCAATCTGTTCGAAAAACATCCGGAATACTTCCAGATGGATGCCATGGGCCGCCGCCGCAAACCCAGAGGATGGGAATATGACGGCTCTCTCTGTATGTCAAACAAAGATGTACGCCGCATCACCCTCGAATCTCTCCGCAAAATGATCATCCGTGACCGCAAAAAATTCGACAAAGACAACTGGCCGACAATTTATGACATTTCAACCCTCGATGCTTCTCCCTACATCTGTTACTGCCCTGAATGCAAGAAAATTTCTGCTTACGACGGTTCAGAAACCGGTCTGCTGCTCGACTACATCAATGAAGTCGCACGCGAAATACGCAAGGAATATCCCGAAATCATCATCCGTACTTTCGGTTACAGTCCTTCCAAAAAAGCTCCCACCAAAATCATGCCGGAGAAAAATGTTCTCATTCAGCTGACTGACTCTTTCTCAACCAGCAATCCTTTCCACCCGCTTGAAAGCAAAGTCAATAAAGCCCAAAAAGAATATTTCAACACCTGGATCAAAACCGGTGCAAATCTGATGGTCTGGGATTATCTCAACCTCGGCGGAACTTACTTCAATCCGCCACGCATTGAAACTGTTTTCAATGCACTTCAGCCCGACTTCAAATTTTTCCACAAAAACAATATCCGTTCCGTTTTCCTTGAATGTTCTCTTGACGGTATCCGTCCGCAAAACTTCATGCAGCTCAACTATCATACAGCCAGCCGCCTGCTGGTCGACCGCAACGCTGATATTGAAAAAATCGCCGATACTTATCTCCGCGGCTACTACGGTCCCGCTTACGAAGTCATGGCAAAATATTTCAAGCTCATCCGTGAAGGTATTGCCAAAGACTTCCAGTTTGCAACTTCAATGTCTGTCGGACAATGGAAATACGCAAACAGCCAATTCATGTTCAATATGTACACTGATTTGACCAAAGCTGCCAACGCTTTGCCCAAAGACAGCAAATATGCAAAACGTGTACAGTATGAATTGCTCGTACCGCTGTGGTCAATAATCATCAACTGGGACAGTTGTGAACCATATTTTGCAAAAAGCAAAATCACCAAAAAACAGCTGATCGATGAACTTACCCGGTACACCAGAAATTTCGCCCGCCGCTACGAATGCCGGAATCCCCAGTATGTTGACAAGGCTTTTGAGTCTATGATCCTGCCGCTGAAACTTAATGTTCAGCGTCCGGAAAAATTCAAAAATGTCCCTGCAAAAAACTTCAAAATGGTAACTTACCGCGACTTCACCCCCGTCGGCAATCTCAATTCTTATGTGGCAAAAGATCCCGAATCCATCCACGGTTTCGCTCTCAAATCCGCCAACAAACGCCCCGAAGCTCACGGTGTCAATATTATGATTGACAAACGCAACCGTTTTTACAGCACTCAGTTCGTCCTCGGAAATCACCGTGCCAGCGGCAGAGTCGAAACAGTTCTCCGTCAAGTCCCGACCGATGAAAAATATCACTGGTACCGCATCCCCGGTAAAATCGAACTCAAAAGCAACTCATATTTCTGGGGGCACAGCTGGGCAATTCAGGCCCGTACCGCTCACTGGTACTTCCTGACTGACGGTAATCCGCTCGACAACACCTGGGATCAGGTCTGGTTCCATGCCAAATTTACAGGTCCTGCTTATGTTCCGGGCTCAACCAAAGATAACGCTGTTTATGTCGATATGGCAGTCATCGTCCGCGGTGAAAAAGATGAACAGTTCATCAAAGCAAACGTCAATGCCGAATTTGCCGGAAAAACCAAAAACAATATGCCAAAAAACTGGTTTATCGCATCCATTCACAAAAATACCGGAACTGCTTCTGTAATTGAAAAAGACGGCAAAAATATCCTGCAGATCAAAACTTCTCCAAAAAATATCACCGATATCCGCCGTCCCGATTCCGTCGTCTGCGGCAACAATGCTGTTGTCCGTATGCAAATGAAAGTCAAAGGCGAACCGAACATTTATGCCTGTATCTATCTCTATTCAAAAAATCAATTCCTCGGCACACGTCAGGTCCGCATTCCCGCCTCCGGTTATGTTGAAGAAGCAATTTTTGACATCGGCAGACTCCACAAAGACGCAATCCGTTTCGTTCCCTGCATCCGTGTCGATTCTTCTTCTGAAGGCAAAACCGTCGAAATCGAAGACTTTGACGTTTCATACGCACCCGACTTTAATATTCACAAAACTCAAAATAAATAAAAAAGAAAGGAGATTTTATGAAAAAATTACTTTTTGCAAGTCTGTTTTTTCTGACCGCCTTGATTGTCAATGCGGCGTTGCCAAAGTATCTGATAACCGCACCGAACCCCTCAAAATTCGAACTTGAAGCTGAAAAAGAACTGCAGCTTTTCTGGCAGCAGCTGTACGGCACAAAATTGGAAAAAATTTCTGCCGCCGCTGCCAAAGGCAAAGCCGCAATCTACCTCGGTCAAACTGATTTCGCCAAAGCAAACGGTGCTGATTTCAGCAAATGCGACCGTGAAGAATGGATTCTGAAATCTGTCGGAGATTCTCTCATTATCACCGGCGGACGTCCTGTCGGTTCACTTTACGGCGTTTATGAAATGCTCGAAAGAGTCGGCATCTCATTTTTGACTCCCGATGAAACTTACGTTCCGTCAAATAAACCGGCCCTGCCCAAATTCAACGAAAAACGCAAGCCCGACTTTGACGGACGTCTGCTCTACGACGGCATTGCTCTGCGTCTGCACCGTACCAAAGCAACCCAGAAGCCCAGAGATTTGTACACCCGCTGGCTGCTCCGTATGCGTCAGAACGGTCAGGCCATCACGCACGTTCCTTCAATATATATCGGCAAAGCATTCCTCATTACCTCAAAGCCGAATTATCACTCACTTTCAGACTATGTAAATCCCGATCTCTTTGCCAAACATCCCGAATACTTCCAGATGGATGCCATGGGACGCCGCCGCAAACCCAGAGGCTGGTCTTTTGACGGCTCTCTCTGCATGTCAAACAAAGATGTCCGCCGCATCACTCTCGAATCTCTCCGCAAAATGATCATCCGTGACCGCAAAAAATTCGACAAAGACAACTGGCCGGTCATCTATGACATTTCAACCCTCGATGCTTCTCCCTACATCTGCTACTGTCCTGAATGCAAGAAAATTTCTGCAAAAGACGGTTCAGAAACCGGTCTGCTGCTCGATTACATCAATGAAATCGCACGCGAAATACGCAAGGAATATCCCGAAATCATCATCCGTACTTTCGGGTACAGTGCAACCAAAAAAGCTCCGACCAAAATCATGCCGGAGAAAAATGTGCTCATTCAGTTGGCTGACTCTTTCTCATCCAGCAATCCTTTCCATCCGCTGACAAGTGCCCCGAACAAAGGACAGTATCAATACTTCCAGTCATGGATCAAAACCGGTGCAAATATGATGGTCTGGGATTACTGGAACCTCGGCGGAACTTACTTCAATCCGCCACGCATTGAAACTGTTTTCAATGCCATCCAGCCCGACTTCAAATTCTTTTACAACAACAAAATCCGTTCTGTATTCCTCGAATCTTCCATTGACGAGATCCGCCCGCAGAACTTCATGATGCTCAACTATCATACCGCCAGCCGCCTGCTGGTCAACCGCAACGCTGATATTGAAAAAATCGCCGATACTTATCTCCGCGGCTACTACGGCCCCGCTTATGAAGTCATGGCAAAATATTTCAAACTCATCCGTCAGGGCATTGCCAGAGACTTCCAGCACGCAAATTCCGCAACTGCAGGGCACTGGAAGTATATTACCAATGACTTCCTGCTGAATCTTTACAGCGACATGACCAAAGCCGCAAATGCTCTCCCAAAAGACAGCAAATATGCCAAACGCATTCATTTTGAAATGATCGTTCCTATGTGGACAATTCTGCTCAACTGGGACAGCTGCGAACCAAAATTTGCCAAAATCGGCGTTGACAAAAAACAAATAATCAAAGAACTGACTCAGTACACCAGTGAGTACATCCGCGTCTTTGAAAATAAATATCCCCAGCAGGCAGAAAAGATTTTTGAAGCCAAAATGGTTCCGCTGAAACTCAATATCCAGCGTCCCGAAAAATTCAAAAATGTTCCCAACAAAAACTTCAAAATGATCACCTACCGCGACTTCCGTGCAGGCGGCAATCTGGGTACAAGCATCGTCAAAGATCCCGATTCCATCCACGGTTTCGTCCTCAAATCCGGCGACAAACGTCCTGAAAGACACGGTATCGCCAAACTTATCGACAAAAGACACAATTTCTATACCACTCAGTTCGTACTCGGAAATCATCAGGCTCCCGGACGTGTGGAAACTCTCCTCCGCAACATCCCGACCGATGAAAAATACCACTGGTACCGCATTCCCGGCAAAATCGAACTCCGCAGCAATCCCTACTTCTGGGGTCATGCATGGGCAATTCAGGCCCGTACCGCTCACTGGTACTTCCTGACTGACGGAAATCCGCTCGACAACACTTGGGAACAGGTCTGGTTCAGAGCCAAATTCACCGGCCCTGCTTATGTTCCCGGCTCAACCAAAGACAACGCCATGTATATTGATATGGCAGTCATCACCAGAGGCGAAAAAGAGGAACATTTCGTCAAGGCTGATGTCAATGCGGAATTTGCCGGAAAAACCAAAAACAATATGCCCAAAGGCTGGTATGTCAATACTTCATACAAAAATACCGGCAGTGCCTCTGTCGGTGAAAAAGACGGCAAACCTTCTCTGGTCATCAAAGCATCTCCCAAATACATCACTGACATCCGCCGTTCAACTTCTGTCACCTGCGGCAACAACGGTGTCGTCCGTATTCAAATGAGAGCCACCGGAGCGGCACAGGTTTCAGCCTGCGTTTATCTCTACTCAAAAAACAAATTCCTCGGCTCATACGCCGCCCGCATTCCTGCATCCGGCTATGTCGAAGAAGCAATTTTTGATGTCGGCAGACTCCACAAAGATGCTGTCCGCTTCGTTCCCTGCATCCGTGTCGGTGCATCTGATAAAACTGTTGAAATTGATAAGTTTGACGTATCATATGCAACCGATTTCAACGTTATAAAAAAAGAAGAGAAAAAATAAGGTATCAATGTCACGGTTTTACCGTATAAATAAAAACCACCACCTGACAAAAGGAGATAAAAATATGGGAAAAAACTTCAAACAACATGATAAAAGACATATTATAGGAAGTTTACTCCCTGAAAAATAATAACAACTTAAACAGAAAGGTAAAAAAATGAGTATGAAAAAACATGAAAGAATATGTCTTATCGGAAGTTTCACCTTGATCGAACTTCTCGTCGTCATTGCCATCATCGCCATTCTTGCCGGTATGCTGCTTCCCGCACTCAATTCAGCCCGTGCAAGAGCCAGACAGGCAGCCTGTGTCGGCAATATGAAACAAATAGGTACACTTGCATTGATGTATGCGGATTCTTATGACGGTTTTATTTTTGCCACCTCAAAAAGCGATCACTTTCTTGACAAAAGAACATGGGCGAACTCTTTGTGGGTATTTCAAACCAGTACGTCATCCATTCCGACTTTTGAGCAGAAAACCAAAATGTTCTATTGTCCGACCACTACCTCTGCAGATTATACCAAAGGCGGCGGCACAACTTACGGATGGCGTGAACGTCTGGCATGGTATTGCCGCGGCAACAACCCCGGGAAAAATGGTCATGCAAATTATCGCGGAAGCTGCGTTGCAGGATGCGGAACAATTTGTCACATCCGCATAGAATCTATTGTTACAGCATCTGTAGTCTCTCTCTGCGGTGAATCTACCGGTTATGGTATCAATGAAGAATCTGCCAGCAGCGACACAGCAACTCCATATATTCCTTCCGGAGCAAAATTAAATCATAACAACTCTATGAATATGATATTTGCAGACGGTCATGTTGCCAATCTCAAGAAAAATGAACTTTTCTACTGGTATGCTGCCTCCGGTCCGCACTCCGGCGACTACCGTTTCAAATATCCGTGGTATGCAGATTAAGGATATGATTATTTAAATGAAAATCACAACTCTCGGAACCGGGCACGGGGATGCGACAATCAGCAACGCATCCTCTGCCACTCTGATTGAAAATCAGGGAAAATTTTATCTTATTGACTGTGCTGACGGAACAGAACAGAAATTGCTGCAAGCGGGCGTTGAGCCGTCAGCAATTTCTGCCGTTTTCATCACTCATACACATCTCGACCACTGTTCCGGTCTGCCGAATCTGCTGAAAAGATTTATTAAATTCAAACGTTACGGCAAAAATCCTGATATAGAAATGAAATGTTTTCTGCCGGATATGAAAGCAGCAGATATTATCACTGCATGGATCGATTTGAATTATTTTGTGGAGAATCTGCAATTTTTTGATGCCGCAAACGGTTTTTCCAACGGCGAGCTGACTTTGCAGGCTTTTCCAAACAGACACCTCGGAGAAAACGGAAAAAGTTTTTCATACAAATTCTCCGACGGAATCAAAACTGTTTTTTACTCCGGCGATTTGAGTGCCGATTTCTCCGATTTCAATATCAAAGAAGCAAACAACTGCGATATTGTTTTCAGCGAAATGACTCATTTTCCGGTTGACCGGGCTGTTGATTTGCTGAAAGATCTCAAATGCGGAAAACTTGTTTTCAACCACATCGGAGGCCCTTATCAAAACAGCGAATCCCAGGCAAATGTTATCCGCAAACTTTCTGCTCTGCCCTTCCCCGTTCAGTTTGCCGCTGACGGAATGACTTTTGAAATTTAACCTAAAAGAAAGGATTTTATATTATGCCGCAGTTAAAAATGATCATCAATGCCAAAACTACCCCCATGCCTGAACTCGAAGTCGCAGAAGGCTTCTCTCTCCGCAACGTTCTTGACGAAGAACTCGAACAATACAATGAACTCCGTACCTCTGTAAATTTCCCCGCATGGGATGTCGAAACTTTGAAAAATTACCGCAACAAAGTCCTCCCCGGTGGTATGATGGTCATCGTCGAAAATGCAACCGGCCGCTTCGCCGCTTCCGCCGGTGCTGAAACTACCGACATGAAAGAATTTGCACACATCGGCGTTCTCGGTTGGGTCATGACTCACCCCGATATGCGTGGACACCACCTCGGCAAATCTGCCAGCGTCGCCGCCATGCACCGTCTCTACAAAGAAGGATACCGCACTTTCTCTCTCCTGACTGACGACTTCCGTGATGCCGCCCTCAAAACTTACCTCAATCTCGGCTGGAAACCATGGCTCTATCTCGATGATATGGAGGGAAGATGGCGTGCAATCGCAGAAAAACTCGGACGCAGTTTTGAATCTCTCGGCTGCCTCCCGCTCGAAAATAAATTCCCTGAAATGGAAAAATAAGCACTTTTTATAATTCTATATGCATTTTACAATCAGGCAGTTTTTCTGTCTGTATATTATATAATTGTAAGTATTTTATATCAAAACATAAAATACTGACAGTTCAATCAAGGAAAATTCAGTTAAAATGATTCAAAATATATCAAAATCTTTGTGTGATATTCTCGGCAGAGAATATGTTCAGGCAGTCTGTCAAGCCTCAAGTGCCTGCGGTCTCGGAACTTATGAAGATTTGCTGGCTCTCTCGGAAACAAAAGTCGAATTCTATCCCGACTCCTTCGCCGCCCAAGCCGAAAAATTGACTATGAAATGCGGCGAAAAAATCGCTGACGGAATGAGTGACTCTTTCGCCGGTGCCGCAACCAACGCTTTCGCCAAAGCATTTCACCGTGAAAGTGCCCCCCTGAGCGGCTTCGGTCCCGTCCGTATCGGCGAAAACGGCAAAATCGCGTTCATCGGCAAAAGTGAACACTATCAGGCCTCTCTCGGTCACAACTTCCCCGGCTTCAAACTGCTTGAATATGCCGCCCGTATCGGCATCACCAACCTCACTCACAACAACACCAGAGGTTATATCACCAGATTGCTTGAACGTGAACTCGTCCGTATCGCCAACGGCATTGCTGTAAATGACGACGAATCTCTCGAAAAAGTTCTCGCTTCAAAAGAAAAACACGTCCTCAACCGTGTCGTCAACCTCGAAACCGGCTCCCTCGCCTGCGAAGCCGCTTACAAAATGGCTCTCGCCCGCTTCTACCGTCTGCAGCATGACTTCCCCGAACCGGAATATGCCGGACGCATTCCGGTTTTTGTCGTCATGGCTGACTCCAAAGGCGGCAACACTGCCAACTATCACGGCACAACTGTTCTTACTCAAATGATGCGTGGACTCTGGCCCGGACTTGCTGAAAAACTTATCGAAGCAGGTATTATAAAAATCGTCGCCACCCCCATCAATGACGTTGACGGCTTCAAAAAAATCGTCGATGAATACGATAACGGCAAATACAAAATCGCCCTCTTCTCCCATGAACTCGTGCTGATGAATTATGCCGGTATCCGTCTTACCAATGATTTTGTTGACCAAACTCACGCCATTTGCGATGAGCATGACATCCCCGTTCTCGTTGACGAAATACAGTCATGTATGTGGTCAAGTGAACTCTTTCTGTTCCGCGAATACAAATGCCGTCCGGATTTTGTTTCCGTCGGCAAAGGCTTCCCCGCAGGTCAGTATCCCGCTTCAAAAATCATCACCACTTATCAGATGGACAACCTGAATCAGTTCGGTGCTCTCGTCACCAACGGTCAGGAGGAACTGGCAAGTCTCGCCAACCTCATAACCATCGAATTTGCCCGTGCCAACGGCGAACATATCAGCACCATCGGCAGACTCTGGCGGGATGAAGTCGAAAAAGCCGCCGCACCATACACCAATATCATTGACCGTGTTGAAGGCGAACAGCTGCTTAGTTCCATCATTTTCCACGACCGCGACATTGCCAACAAATTCGCACATATCCTCTCCGATGATATGTCCGTTGACGTCAGCGTTCAAACCTACAAACCTGACTGCCCAAAAGCGGCACTGCTCAAACTTCCGCTCATCACCTCCGAAAACAGCGTCAGATTTATTGCAGCTAAAGTTGCTGAAGCTCTCAAAGAGGCGGCAAAATGAGTTATTTCATCGGACTTGACCTCGGTACAGGAGCCGCAAAAGGCGTCCTCTATGACGGAAATAAAATTATCGCCGGAGACTCCGCCGCCTCCAGTTTCATCCGCAATCAGAATGCTGTCGAATACGACCCTGCGGAGCATTGGCAGAGTATTTACGGATTGATTTGCAGCCTTGCAGAAAAATCTCCGGAACCGGTCAAAGCAATTTCCATGTGTGCCGCCTCCGGCAACACTCTTATTACGGACAGCAACGGCAGACCACGCTCAAATATTGTCAGCTGGCTCGACGGCCGTACCGAAGAATGTCCCGATGAAAATATTCATGAAATCGTCGGCTGGCCATGGGTTAACGGCTTTCCTTTTGCCCATTTACTGCGGATGAGACGTGAAGAAGCAGAACTTTTTGAGGGTGATTTCAGAGTCTGCATGAACAATGACTGGATAAATTTCATGCTGACCGGCAATTTTGTCCTCGACCACTCATCTGCAACACCTTTTTATCTGCAGGACCAGCGGACTTTCACTTATTATAAGCCCTATCTTGAGATGCTGGGGCTCAAAGAGTCCCAACTCTCAAAACTCGTCCCCAGCGGCACTGTCATCGGTAATCTCAAAACTGAACTTGCAGCAAAAAACCTCAACTCAAATACCCTTGTTATTGCAGGCTCTTTTGACCACCCCTCCGCCGCCCGTGCAGTAAACGTTGTCAATCCAAACGAAATGCTCCTTTCATGCGGAACCAGCTGGGTCGGCTTCCGTCCGGCAAAGGAGCGTCTCATCCGTCAGGGCTGTCTCTGTGACCCCTACATGATTCATGAAAACGGCTGCTATGGCGAAATTATTTCATGGGGCAAAATCGGTCTCGAACTCGATGCATGGCTCGAAGAACACTACCCCGACAAAGAAAACAGATATCAACAGTTCAATGATGACGCAATGTCAAACGGAGCCGCACGTGACAAGATGCTTGAAATGGCCCGAACTTTCAAAGCAAAAGCCTTCCCCGATATCAAATTCAACCGCATCGTACTCGCCGGAGGCCCCTCCGAATCTCCGGCATGGCGAAAATATATCGCTGAAGTCTGGGACTGCAATATTGATATGTCAATACACAGAAAATATACCGGTGCCGTCGGTGCCGCCATGCTCGCTATGAAAGGAATCAAATAATGAATGAAATCATAACTGCCTCTGACCGTCAGACTTTTCAGGAGGAATTCGCCGGCAGATTGCCCAAAAAAATCTTCGATGCTCACGTCCATATCATCAAAAAATCAAGTTGTTCTGATACTTTTTATAAAACTGCCGCATATCTTGAAAAATTCAATAACGAATTTACTGTAAATGATTTCTTCGCTGTCGGCAAGGAAATGCTCCCCGGCATCGAACTCTCACTCTGCGGATTCGGTATGCCCGGCATGGATGTGAACCGCACCGATGCCGCCGATATGGGCGTTGACAACAAACGCGTTTTCGGTCTGCGTCTCATCAGTGCATACGATGATGTCGAAACCATCGAAAAAGATATTATCCAGTACAAACTCTGCGGTATCAAACCATACCACAATATGGCATTAAAAAAGCCCGGCAGTACAGTCGAACTGCTCGACTTTTTCACTCCTGAACAACTGGAAATGGTCAACCGTCTGAAACTTGCCGCCGTCATCCATATCCCCCGTAAAATGCGTTTGGAAGACCCGCTCAACCGCAAGCAGATGGCTTATCTCTGTGAAACTTATCCCGACATAACTTTTGTTTTCGCTCACATCGGCCGTGCCTACTATCAGCGTTGTGCCGTAGGTCTGGTCGAAGAATTCATCAAATATCCCAATGCCTACTGGGATACTGCCATGATCAACAGTCCGGAAGTTTTAAAATATACTTTTGACCATTTCCCGAATGACAGAATAATGTTCGGTACAGATATGCCGATCTCTGCACTGCACGGCAAATCAATCGAAATCAACAACCAGTATCTTTATCTGACTCCGGAGAAATTCGACCTCGGAACATCTCTTTACGATGGTTCGGGACAGATAATTTACGTTCCATTTCTCTACGAACAGTTGAGAAGCGTTCTCGCCCTCAATCTGCCGCAGAAATCTCTGGAGGATTTCTTCTACAACACCGCATTCAATATGTTCAATTCCATTGCTGAAAGGATGTATAAAAAATGAAAATTGCTCTCCTGCCGCTGTATGTCAAACTCTATGATGATGTCGTCCCCTCATATCATGATAAAATGCTGGCTTTTGCCAATGCCGCCGCTGAAACTTTGAAACAGTGCGGCTTTGAAGTCGAAATGCCGGGCGATCTCTGCTGCATCGAAAGAGAATTCAATGATGCAATCAAGATTTTTGAGAATGCAAAATGTCAGGTGCTCGTAACTTTGCATACTGCATATTCCCCCTCGCTCGAATCAATAAATGCTCTTGCTGATACTGATTTACCAATCGTCGTTTTTGATTCAACTCCCGACAAAACATTTGAATTTGATTACGGCGACAAACTTATGGCCAACCACGGCATCCACGGAGTTCAGGATATGTGCAATATGCTGCTCCAGAGAGGGAAAAAATTCCTCATCACCGCAGGCCATTATCAGGATGAAGCCTTCATTGAACGCCTCAAAAAAAACATCATTGCCGCCGGAATGACTTATAAATTCACCCATGCCAAAGTCGGTACTGCAGGCGGAGTTTTCGCCGGTATGGGCGACTTCCGCGTTCCTGAAGGTGCTTTCAATATGCAAGTAATAAATTATACCGATGATCCTGCTTATATGCCGAACGAACTCGAAATCGGTGATGAGCTCCTGAATGACCGTGAAAATTTCCACCTCGCGGCCTCCCTGCCGCCCGCCATGCACCGGAAAACCATCATCGACTCGCTCAAACTCCGTAAATGGATCGAAAAAAATCAACTCGATGCCTTTACTATCAACTTTCTCAAATGCGGCAAAGAAATGGGCTTCAATGTCGTTCCATTCCTCGAATGCTCAAAAGCCATGGCCCGCAATATCGGTTATGCCGGTGAAGGCGACGTGCTGACTGCTCTTTTCTGTGCCGCTGTCATGCAGGCAAATTCAGAAACCACCTTTACTGAAATGTTCTGCCCCGACTGGCAGGGCAACCGCATCTTTTTGAGCCACATGGGCGAAATGAATATCGCTCTCATGGATCAGAAACCGCACCTTGCTGACTGCAAATGGATTTTCAGCGATTCCGCTGACGACGCCGCCATTGCCTACGGATGTCTCAAATCCGGCAAAGCCGTTCTCGCCAATATCGCCCCCGGTCCCAACGGCAAATTCACCATTATCGCAAGTAAAATCACCCTCACTGCTCAAAACGATCGGAACCTCAAGAGTATGCGTGGCTGGTTTATGCCGCCCTGCGATATGGCTGTCGGAGAATTTCTTGAAAAATACAGCGAACTCGGCGGCACTCACCATCTGGTACTGAGTTACAACCTTGATATACAGTACCTCAAAAATTTCGCAAAACTCACCGGCTGTGACTTCGCTGAAATCTGCTGAAATCAGAAAATTACAAAAAGCTGTCTGTAAAAAACAACAATTTTATTTCCGGCTTGTACTGCAAAACTTCACCTTACGGTACAAGCCGGAATTTTCTGTATTACTTATATATTCTGTAAGGGGCAAGTTTGCGGGCAAAAGAGTTTGATTCCGCACGGTACTGGCGGATGATACTTGAAGCGGAAACGCCTTTTTGGATCTGCAGACGGATAAAATCGGAACCGATCGCTTTGTCAAAGATATTATTGAAACTCGGCGATGAAGTGTTCCAATGAAAATCACTCTCATAATCACGCATATAACAGAGAATACGGATTATTGTTTCAACCGGACGCACTTTGGCAGAATCGGTAAAAACAAGTTTGACCCCGGAAATATATTCACCTTTGTATCTGCCGAAAATTGCCTTCCTGTTGTAAGGTTCAAACTTTATCCCCGGTATGCCGGCACGATTGAGAAATGATGCCATCTGCTGACCGTTCAGCCACGGAGCTGCGATTATCTGAAATGAAACCCCCATATTCAAACCGATATTAAAAAGTCCGAGTTCGCCGAGCGGCCCCGTCACCCAGTACCCCAATGCCGAATTAAGATCGGGAATATTGGGCGAAAGTTTGCGGAATTTCAATCCTGTCTCAGCATAAGTCATCCCGCGGCGGTAATAATGCATAGGTACGATATAAAGTTTGCAGTCAATCTTTTCAACGTGTTTCAGATAGCGGGCAAGTTCCCCCTCTGTCGCATCATAAGTGTAAGGAGTCGGATAAAGACCGATAAAACTTCTGTATTTCGGCAAACGAATCGGTCCATCGGGATAATTCAAGCCGTGAACTGAAGGCATATCCAAAATTATCATCGGGATTTTAAGTCTGCCTGCCGCCTTCATACATTCTGCCATGGTCCAGATATAGGTATAAGTTTTACAGCCGAGATCCTGTATTGCAAAAATGAGAATATCAACTTTTTTCAAATGTTCCGGTGACGGCTGCTTGGTTTTTGCATGATAGGTGGAATAAACCGGCAGTCCGGTTTTTTCGTCGCGGGTGTTATTGACCGGCATTCCGGCGGGAACTGTACCTCTGACACCATGTTCAGGTGCAAAAAGAGCGACGATATTGACATCCGGATGGCGGACGAGTACATCAATTACCAATTCCCCGGATTTTGTCACGGCACTCTGGTTGGTGATAAGTCCGACTTTTTTGCCTTTGACAAGCCTGGTATATTTCCGGAGAAAAACATCAACCGACGGAATAAATTCCGATGCAGAGACTGCAAAAATATTAAACAGCAAAAAAATTGCAATAAAAAATCTCATTTTTTCCTCTCTTTTACATAAACAAAACCGCTGTGATTTTTTTCATCAAAACTTATCAGAGCAATTCTGCCTCCGTCCGCATTCATAAAAAATCCTGCCGTCGAACTGCCCCCCCTGTCCATTCTGCTGAATCCCTGTGCCTTCAGCTGTCCCTCACAATTATAAAATGCATCTTCTGCATTGAGAACTGTCGAAAATGTCACATAAACGGCGTTGCGGTCAGGGAACTGTACTATTTTGTCATGCACGGAACTGCCGCCCGGATGCGGTAAATTATACGGCATGACAGGAGGATTTTTGACATTGGGAACATCAAATGCAAAACAGACCGCCTTGCTGAAATCCCCCGCATTGTACACCAAATATCGAATACGTCCGATATTTATAACAGCGTTCAAATCATTGATAAAAAATCTGCCGCTGCCCATTGACGCAAGATATTTCAGAAAATCAGAATAGGTAAACCCCAGCAGTCCGACTGAAATCGTTCCCTCAGCCCCGTTGATTATTACCTTTTCTTCAAACAAAGCATCAAAATCAAGCAGTGAACGCAGTCTGTGGTCAATAAAATTCTGCGGAGTATGCTGCTGTTTTATTTTGCTGACAGACTTCCGCCACAAATCACGGAGCAGATAAACATCCCCCCTCAGCGGCAGAATAACAGAGAAAAATAATATTGCAAATATACAATTCCTCAATTTTTATCTCCCAGATTCCATATTTTGCGGCTCATTTTGCGGGTTATACCGGGGAAACAGCGGCTTACAGCAACAACATATCTGTACCAGAACGGATAAATCAGCCGCTTGCGGCGTTTCAGGACAGCATGAAAAACTT
This sequence comes from Lentisphaeria bacterium, assembly GCA_017502435.1. GTDB lineage: Bacteria > Verrucomicrobiota > Lentisphaeria > Victivallales > Victivallaceae > RGIG5270. The sequence goes on along the minus strand of JAFVUZ010000025.1, from coordinate 3,658 downwards.
TTTCAGCCAGACCGTCAGGCGAAGTCGAACGGTTGCCCGGAGTATCGGGAACTTCACGTTTTTTGACCGCACGGCTGGAAAATCCGGTATCAATACGCCCCGGCATGACAGTCAGACAATGCACATCAGTTTCCATACGCAGACTCTCATTGAACATCCACAAAGCACTTTTGCCGGACGAATAAGCACTCATGCAGCACAACGGCATCAAAGAGGCAATACTGCATATCTGCACCAGAGAACCATTATTTTTCTGCAGGACGGGCAAAATTTCCATACTGAGTTCAACCGGAGCAAAATAGTTGAGTTCCATAATGTTACGCAAATCTGCATTTGAAATTTCTTCACAGAGAGCATAAACTCCTATACCTGCATTATTGATCCAGACATTGATATTGAGTCCGTCATCAATCATTCGTTTGATAAGTTTGCGGCGGTCATCCACAGAGGTCAAATCGCAACTGTAAAAACGGTCGCACGGCAGATTTTCACGTTCTTTGCGGCTGACGATAACAACGTACCAGCCGCCTTTGCGGAAACGTTCAGCCATGGCAAGTCCGAGCCCGCTGGAACCGCCTGTAACAACAACAGTTTTTACTTCAGATGCCATAAACCCAGTTTCTCCCTGATTTATTTTTCTGCAGGACATTGTCGCGGTATTGTTTGACATTTTTCTGACCGTCGTCATTAAGTTCTTTTGTTATGCGGTCGGTGCCATGCGGATCTCTGCCTTTCGGCGAATAAACAAAAGAACCGGGATTGGGGTTGAGATCATTTTCTCTTTTGCTGCGTTCAAGTTCATCCAGTTCAACGGAGTTGAGACCGGAAAGCGAAGTTATTCTGTCTTGACGCCTGCGGGCGGCTTCACGCTGACGGCGTTCCTGACGGCGGCGGTACTCCTCCTGAACGCTCAACCGTTCAGGTTTGGCACAGCCGCTGACAGAAAACGTCACAACAGCAGCAAACAACAGCAAAAGGAAACGTCTCATGCCAACCTCAAAGATGTTTCAGAGCCTTTTTGCCGATGTCTTTGCGGTAAAATGCGTCGGCAAAAGAGATTTTTTCAACGCCTTTGTAAGCATTGGCGATTGCTTCAGGAATACTTTCTCCGAGAGCGGAAACTCCGAGGACCCGGCCGCCGTTGCTGACGATATTGCCGTCAGTATCAAATTTGGTTCCGGCATGAAAAACTACTGCACCGGCATCAGCGGCATCCTTCAGACCGGAAATGACATCGCCCTTGCGGTATGAACCGGGATAACCTCCGGCGGCAATAACGACAGAAAGAGCGGCTTCTTTTTTCCACTTGAGTTCAGCTTCAGCAAGTTTGCCGTCAACACATTTTGCCAGCACATCGGCAAGATCGGAGTCAAATCGGCGCATAACGACCTGTGCTTCAGGATCGCCGAAACGGACATTGAATTCGAGGACTTTAGGTCCTTTGTCTGTAACCATGATGCCGACGAAAATCACACCTTTGAAGTTGAATTTTTCCGCTTTGACACCTTCAAGAAAGCGGTCAAGAATATTTTTGTGGATAAAATCCCATGCTTTTTCATCAACGACCGGAGCGGGAGAATAAGCACCCATGCCGCCGGTATTCAAACCTTTGTCATCATCGAAAATACGTTTATGATCCTGTGAAGAGGCAAGAGCGACAATAGTTTTGCCGTCAGTAAGACCGAAAATTGAGGCTTCTTCACCGAAAAGACACTCTTCAATCAGAACTTTGGCACCGGAAGCGCCGAAAGCACCGTCAAAACATTCTTTTGTAAAGTTTACAGCATCTTCACAGCTTTCTGCGACCAGCACACCTTTGCCTGCGGCAAGACCGTCAGCTTTGATAACAATGGCTTTTTCGCCGTTTGCAAATTCATTTTCAATATATTTTTTTGCACTTTCAAAGTCAGTGAAATCAGCGGCTTTGGCAGTGGGGATACCGTATTTGAGCATGAAATCTTTGGCAAAACTTTTGCTGCCTTCGAGCTGGGCTGCGATTTTATCAGGGCCGAAAATTTTGAGACCGCGTTTTTCAAAAACATCGGTGATGCCGTCGCAAAGCGGGGCTTCAGGGCCGACAACGGTCAAATCGATTTTGTGCTGTTCGGCAAAATCAGCCAGTTCTTCAAGTTTGTCAACACCGATATTGACGATTTCTGCAACTGAACCGATACCGGCATTACCGGGGGCACAATAAAGTTTGGTGCATGAAGCACTTTCATTCAATTTCCAGCAGAGAGCGTGTTCTCTGCCGCCTGAACCGATAACGAGAATATTCATAATTTTTCCTTTCTGAATTATTTGTGTTTTGTGTAATATAATATCAAATAACGATTTTTTCCAGTTACAGGTTGACATTTTTGCAAAAAATAAAGAGACAATACAGTATTGTCCGCCCAAAAAGAAAGGATTCGATAATGGAAAGTGCTTTTATCAAAGAAAAAATCGCCGCAAAAATATCTCAACTGCTTGATACGGAAATACCTGTTAATATACCTGACATTGACAGCATTGATTTTTCAAGCGGCAGACTTTTTTATGAAGGAATAAGTTACGACAAAAACAAAATGCAGAAATCATACAACTTCAGATTGTGCTGGTACGATGAAAACCGGAATATTCCCGCAGACAAAATCCATATCGTTGAGGAAGCGTTCCGCACGGCATCACCTGAAATATTTTCCAACGGAAACAATAAATTTCATGTCCGTTATTACAATTTGAAATCCGCAAATTTCAGCAGAGTCAATACCTCAGGAATATTGTATTTTTGTGCGGAACTCACATTTTCAATAGTTTTTTGAGGTGCTTTCGGACTTTTGACTTGAAATTTACAGTTTCCGTGCTAACTTCATAACATGAAAAACTTTAAAAGCAAAGGGGTTTTTTATGGATGAAAAAGCATTGAAAATCGGCAGAATGATGATAAATTGTGCTGTCGAACACGGATATTTTGACGGAGTAAATCTTGATTTGATCGAGGAACTTGCAGAAGTTGAAAAAGGAATGTTTATTGAACTTTTCCGGCGTTTGGACAAATATCAGAAAGAGACCGGACGCAACGAACTTACAAGTGATGAAATATCCAGTATGTTCTCTTTTGTTTTCGCCCGCAGTGTTGAAGCGGTGGTCAATTTTTATAACGGCAATGCCCAGGAGATAGATTATATGGGGATTTTTGACGGCAAAATACCGTTTTATTCTGATGACAGGCTGACGGGATTTGTGAAAAAAAGCCTTTTCCCGCGTGATATGGCAGAAGGATTCCTGAATTTCATGGATGAGGAAAAAGATTCAAATTCTGAGCCTGTACTTGCTTTGTTTGAAGCCCTCAAGTGGACATGGCGTTTCAGCCAGCATCTGGCATTGCAGCAGATCGAAGAACACTGCAGCAATTAAATTTTTTCCGAAAAAAATAATGGGGCTGTTGCAAAACTGTTTTGTGGGGAAAAAACCTTTTTGAAAAGGCTGTGTTATAAAAGATGACTGATTTATTGCAGGGGGAGAAGAAAAAACCTTTTGAGGAAAGGTTCTTTTCTTCTCCCCCTGCACCCCCTCATCTTTTTCCAAACATTTTAATTATATTTGACATTTTCTTCAGTCAAATTTATAGAAAATTATTGGAAAGATGATAAAAATCAGTCTATATTTAGTACAG
>JAFVUZ010000024.1 GCA_017502435.1 Lentisphaeria bacterium | reverse complement strand
TGCCCAGCCATCCGCCAACAGCTGCTTGTCCCGCCGACTTGTCACGGCGTAGTGACAACGAAGACGGAAGCCTTGTGCGAAGGCGGATGCCGTGTAAAAACAAAAACTGAAAACCCAAACCCCTAACAAAAGGAGAAAAAATATGAAAATCAACCTCAAACAACAAGACAAAATATTGTTTATAAGAAGTTTCACATTGATTGAACTTCTTGTCGTTATCGCCATTATTGCAATTCTCGCAGGAATGCTTTTGCCGGCATTGAACAAAGCCAGAGAAAAGAGCCGCTCCGCATCATGTCTGAACAACTTGAAAAGCATAGGATTAAGCAGTATGCAGTACTGCATGGATTATGATGATTATCTCGTCCGTTGTCTTGATGACGGCGGCCGTCCGTGGTGGTATACTCTGACTCCTTATTTCCAGTCAAAAGATTCCGGTCCGTGGGAACAGCGTGCGACCAGAATTCTGCAATGTCCGACTCAGGCACAATATGATGACAGTGCTTATTATGCACTTAATGTCAAAAGCTATAACAACTATGCCTACAATCCGTCCTGCGGTCAGGAAAATACCTATTTGAAAATTACTTCAATCAAAAGAACTTTAAGTGAATTGATTCAGATCGGGGATGGAAAAGTAGAAAATGGCAAAGTTAATTATGCCTGGGTTCGCCGAACCAACGGTTATACAGAAATTATCAAAGCAATGCCTGACAAGGTACACTCACAATTTAACAATTATCTCTTTCTTGACGGTCATTCCGCCGCAATGAGAAAAGATGATATCAAATTGAAAAACATAGATGCCTACAATCAGGGCTGGTAATTTGATTTTTTCAGGTTATATTCAAATAAGAAAGGATTTTATTATGTTGAAAAAAATTATACTCGTCTGTCTCTTCTCATCACTTGCCGTCTTTGCAGATGATGCAAATCTTTTGAACAATCCGTCTTTTGAAACTCTCAACAGTAAAGATTTGCCAGCCGGATATTCCGCCTCAAAAAAACTGACATTGGATGAAATCCACCGCATTGACACAAACAATGCCGTTGATGGAAAAAACGCCGCCCTGCTGGTCAATACCGATCCGAAAATCAAATTGACCAACTATGCAGGTTTCATCCAGTGGGGACTGCAGAATAAGCTCAATACTCTCAAGCCCGGAACAGAAATGGAATTTTCCGTCTATGTAAAAACCGACTCTCCTGCAACCCGATTTTTCATATATCTTGAAGGAACTGACAATAACGGAAAAGCATTCCTGAAAAAAATTCCCGCTGTCTCTCTTAAAGAAAGTAACAAATATAAACAGCTCCGGATTGAATTTAAACTTCCTGAATCCGGGGTGAAAAATGCTTACGTCTGTTTTCTGATTACTTCTGTCGGCAAAGTCTGGTTCGACAAAGCATATCTCGGAAGTCTGGAAAACGCTCCTGAACCGGAAGGCAGATGATGAAACATTTTATTTTGCTGCTATTATTCATCTCCTGTATTTTTGTGCAGGCAGCAGATAATATATTGTACAACTCATCCGGAGAAAAACTCAACCGCAAGACAAAATTGCCGTCAGGCTGGCGGACTGCTGCAAAAAAAGTATCAACGCCATGCCATTTCACCGACAAAAACAGCAAGGATGGCAAAATTGCCTTTAAACTTTTCTGTAATGAAAAAATAACAGAAAAAAATCTTGTAGTTTTCTACCAGCAGGGGCTCGGTACGGATATAAAATCTTTTACGCCCAATTCTGCCATGGAGTTTTCATTCACCGGAACAACTCTCGGAAACCCCTCCGTCAAATTCAAATACTTCATTGAATTTAAAAAAGACAACAAGGTGATAAAACGTTTTGACAGCGGCAAAAAAGATATTTATTTCGGCTGGGCGGAACAGCGTATGCGGTTCAAAATGCCGGATATTGATTATGATGATGCAGTTGTATATATTCAACTGCTCTCATCCGGAACATTGATATTTGACCGCTTGTACCTCGGCAAAGCCTCCAATGAATTTGAACGTGCAGAAAAACCGCTGCCGGATGATTACTGCCGTGTTGCTGATTTTCCGGTGCTGAATACTTTTTACGGCAGACAACCTGCCGGAAAATTCAAAATTGACAAAAAATTATCAGTTGACAAACTTCAAATCGGACTTTTCCGTGCCGACGGTAAAAAACTTGCCTGTTCTTTTGATGCTGAAACTCAAACTCTTGAACTTCCAGCTCTGGATATCGGAAATTACGAATTAAAATTCAGTGCCGGAGAGTATCAGCGGACAGAACTGTTCAGAATTTTGCAGCAAAAACAGAAAATATCTTTTGACAACCGTAATATTCTTGAAATCAACGGCAAAAAAGTTTTTCCGATCATTATAGTTTCACCCGTATTGTCTCATAATGCATTCCGTATCTACCGGGAAATCGGAATTTCAGCAATCGCAGTCCGCGGCTTGACAGACAGTGCAGAATACGCTCAATTTATGGGCAGAGAAACAGAAAAATATGATCTTGATATTATCTGCTGGAGCAATCCCGGCGGCGATTTTGTTGAAAAAAGCGATCAGGAAGGTCTGCAGACAATCCGCAAACGTATAAATGCCGCACGCACTTGCAAACGCTTTACCGGCTGGTTCGATGACGAATCGGAACACCGTAAAATTCCATTCGAATCTGTCCAAAAAGCATACCGTGCATTTTATTTCAATGCTCCGGAATATTTATTCTGGGCAAACCATGCTCCGCGGCTGACCAATAAAACCAAAAATCATGAAAGTTTCAACAGTGTACGCCGCTACAGTCTGGCATCCGATGTCACCGGCATTGACATTTATCCGGTACCGGAAGGCAATTATCACAGCAACCTGAAAAACAAAACTTTGAGTTGTGTCGGTGAATATACTGATTTACTGAAACGCAATGCATTCAATAAACCGGTATGGATGACACTGCAGGCTTTTTCATGGAATGCATTCGGAGGTTCAGGAGACAATCCGAGACCGGATTACCGTCAGCTGAAATTTATGGTTTACAACGCAATTACACATGGAGCATCCGGCATATCGTTTTTCGGTACTGTACCGGTATATTCCGACTACATGACACAATTTGCAGATGTCACAAAAGAACTCCGTGCGGTTGCCCATTTTCTTGCAGAAGGCAAAAAGAAAATACTTGCAGTCAATGCTCAAATCCGTGCAGTACAGTATGAACTGAACGGTGAAACTCTGCTGATCATCGTTAATGAATCAAAAGAAAAATCATCTTTTGCCTTACCGCATGGACGTTTCTATCATACCGTCAGCGGCAAAGAAGAAAAAGCCGGAATGTTACAACTGAACGGACAGACTGCAATATTGCTCGCAAGCCGTCAAATCATTATTCCACCGACAAAACCATTTATCAAAACAGTACGTGATAATGATCCCTTCAATGCCAAAAAATGGAATGCTCAATGGGTGGATCATCCAATTTCAGGAACATCTGACAATACCGTGACATTTGCCCGTCACAAATTCAACCTTAACGCACACCCCGATAAATTCAAACTCTATGTTGCCGGGGACGACAAATGGCAGCTGAGTTTCAACGGCAGAAAAATCGGCTCCGGCATGGGGCACAAAGCAGTACATTGTTACGACTTGAACGATATTGTTCGCCGTGGCAGCAACTGCATTGAAATTGAATTGTTCAATATCAGCGGACCTTCCGGAGTTTTCTTTGAAGGTGAAGCCGTCATCAAAGACCGGAAAATCAATATTCTTTCCGGCAGCGGCACAGAATTCAGAGATGCCCAAACAGCAAACTGGCAAAAAGGCCGTCTGCTCGGCAAACCTCCGGTAAAACCATGGGGCAAAATGACAACAGTCATTGAAATTGAACGCAAAGGAGAGTAATTTTATCATGGATTCTGAAAAATGGATATGGCTTGAACTCTTTGCTTTTGATCCGGAAAAAGATGATTGCGGAGTTGAAAGTTACATAAAAAATGCAGGATTTATTCCCAATGGAGTCTCTCTGCTGCTCAATGCAATAGATTTTGTTCTGCTTTATGACGGCATGGACCGCGAATATCCACTCTTTGATGAAGTAAACGGACGCGGCAGCGGTCACAAAAAATGGACCAATTACCGTCTGCGTCAACTGATAAACGAACTGCAGAAAAACGGCATAAAAGTATTTTTCTCTGTTTTTACCTTCTACTGGAAAAACAAGTCACGGACAGAATTTATAGCAGCCCATCCTGAATGTGCAGTTGTATACAGCGAACAGGGCAAAACCCGTGCAGTCGATGTTTTAGCAAAACTTGACAACGGACAATATCTTGAAGATATTTTTGCAGCTAATTTGTACCGCATAATGTGTGATTACCGCTTCAACGGCTGGCACGGTCCGGATTGGTTCGGTCCAGGCGGCAGTCTGAAGGGATCATGTTCAGACAATATCGTCAGTCAGTTTATTGAATTTCTCGGCGGCAATATCCCTGAAGGCTTGGAACCAATAACAGATGATCAGCCTGAAAAATTAGTAAAAAGAGTTAAATTTATCACAGAAAAATATTATCTGCAATGGTGTGATTTCCTGATGTACCGTTGGGAGATTTTCTGGCAGAAAATGACCGATACCGTCAAAAAAGCAAACGGGGAATGCATGATAAACTCTCCGATGACACGTTCTGCGTGGGAATCCGGCGTTTCATCCGGAATGGATTACAAACGCATTGCCGCAATGGGTGTGAAATATCTGCTGGTTGAAACTGTCAGTGCCAATTTTGACCTCTGCAGCGGTACGGATAAAGTCAAAGACCGTATAGCAATTTACAATGCTGTTCTTCAGGAATTGAAAATGAGTGTTCCTGAAATGAAACTTATATTTTTGCATTGCATCAAGGATGCAGGTGAAAGTTACGATGTAATACGCCATGCACCCGGCAAACTGGAACATGAATTTTTCCGTCTTGCCAATCTTTTCTACCGCGACGGCAATAATAACCTCAACCGCTGTGCCGACGGCTTTATGGTCTGTCTCGGAAATACAATCAAGCCGTGTGAATGGGATTTTATGCGTCAATTCTGGCAAGCATCATTTGACTTTACTCCGGCTGAAGCAGGAGATTTCACATGGCTTTTTGATTACAGCGGTATTAATGACTGGCGTTTGAAATACCTGCGTTACAGAACTCCGTCCCCCTCTGCCATATCAGCGTATTTTGCAGCAAATTACAATCTGCATTCTCCGGTCATTTGTCAATTAACGGAATTGGAAAATCTGAATACCCCGGCAGCAATGTTCAATTTTGACTGCTGCAGTGCGGAACAAATCGAGTCTCTGCTGAATTTCAAAAAAGCCCCGCTTCTACTGCTTGGCAATATAAAAAATATCTGTATTCCGGAAAAATCAGCAGTTTTCACCGTTCCTGAATCAGATGAAAATTATCAGTTCGGGTGCATAATATTGAACAGCAGTTGTCAGATTGAAAACAAAAATATCAAAGAAAAAATTGAGTTTTTTGACAATTTATTCGTTCCGATATTTGCACAATTTCCCGCTATGAAATTACCTGCAGCATTCTGGGACGCAGTCGCGGACGCATGGGGCAGAACTCTTGACTCCTGGCACGGCAACACGCGTACCAGACCGGTAAAATCAGAAAAAATACGAACCTTCAATATGAAAAATTCCCAAGGCAGAGAATTATTGGTAATATGTTCGTATGCACCGCACTATGTTGTGCCTGAATTATATTTCAACTCCCCGGAAACCAAGGTCAGAAAACTCAGTTCATTTCCGGAATTTGAGCTGCTCAACTGCGACGGCAAATTGTGGACAGAAATTCCCTATACTCCTCCCAATATCCCGCCGATGGGAATTATGACTTTGGAAATAAATTCCGCTCAAACAGATAAAAAATAAAAACTCAACAGGTTTATATATGGCATTCGTAAAAAAATTCAATGATTTCAAACTGTTTCAACCAACCGCACAGGAAACAGCAGCAGCAGAGAAAACGCTCGCCGTCCGCTTGGAAATCAACAGAAACTTTTTGAAAGAAAATCCGCCGCCGGAATCATTGAAAATATCAATAACCGGCTCTTTTATCTCCGCTCATGCCCCCGATTATATCGGTGTTCCGACAATTAACTGGAACGTTGAAGACTGGTGCAGAGAATTCCGTACCATGAAAAATTACGGTCTTGACACAGTGATTTTTCAGGCAGCTGCATGGAAAGAACTTGAGGAGTGTTATTACCCGTCAGAAATTTTAAAAGATTTTAAGATTTTTGATGTTATAACTCCTCTTATTGAGGCGGCACAAATTGAAAAAATGACACTTTTTCTTGGCGGCTTCGGTTCAATCGCAGGCTGGAACTTGCTGAATGAAGAGAAAAAATGTCAGGAAATTGAACTCCATAAATCTGTTTTGCATGAATTGTCTGACCGTTACGGCGACAAAATCGACGGCTTTTATTTTCCATGCGAAACCGCTTTCAAAGGAGAACGCAACGCAGAACATGAAGCCCAATACAGCAAAATACTCTATGAATTCTACCGCACCGCAAAAAAACTTCTGCCCGGTAAAAAAATCATCATGTCACCCGCAAGTAAATATTTTTCAGACAGAGACGATGACTTTTTGAACTGTTGGAAAAATATCTTTGCTTCATGTCATCCGGACATCCTCGCACCGCAGGATTCCATCGGCTGCGGCGGCAGTAATTTGAGCAATCAATCCGCCATGTGGTCTCTCTGGAAAAAACTCGCAGACAATATAAACTGCACTCTCTGGGCAAATATTGAACTGTTTGAACGCCGCTCCTTCGGCGGAGAAGATCCGTTTGACTCCGCGTCTCCGGAACGTGTACGTACCCAGCTTGCCAATATTGCAGATCATGTTGATAAATGCGTTTCATGGGAATTCAGCTACTTCATCAACGGCAATGCAAACGGCAGTTCAAAATTGCGTGATTTTTTTAAATAAATTCTGTTCAACAGATTACCGGAGACAATCTTCCTGTTCAAGATGTTCAGGATCAGGACGGTTGCCGTTGGTTGATTCACGCAGACAGAGAAAAGGTTTGAGAGTTTCGCTTTTTTCCGTTTTGCCGAAGATCATATTGATCATTTTCCTGACGGCAACGTGCCCCTCAAGTCTGGTCGGTTGGTGAACTGTTGTCAATGACGGATTGGATATTCTGCTGTAAAAAATATCGTCAAATCCGACAAGAAAAATATCTTTGCCCAATATCAAATTTTTGTGGGCAAAAATCGGATATGTATTTAATGCCACATAATCACTGTCCGCAAAGATGCCGTATTTTCTGCCTTTTACAAAATCAAAAACTTCAAATTCTGCAAAAGATATTTTCCGGCTTTCTCTGCCGTTGGCTTGCAGATATTCAGCAAAACCACGCTCACGTTCTGCAAAAATAGCCCGCTGCCGAACTTCCCCGATCATCAAAAACTCATCACATTTACACTGCATCAGGTGTTTTCCCACCAGCATCCCGCCGTAACAATCGTCAATATTCAAAGTCGGAATATCTGCAAAAATTTCTGCTGTATTAGGTGCATTCGAAATCGTATTCAAGAAAAGAATATTGCTGCATTTTTCATAATACTGCTGAAAAAGTTCCTGCATTTCAGATGACATTTTGCCGGGCGGAAAAGTTATCAGTCCTGTATGCGGAAGGCGTTTGCCATGATTAAGAAATTTTTTGAAATCATCAATATTTTTGCCGAAAAAGAAATTGACCGGAAAATTTTCTCTCCCCGCTTCTTCAGTTATTCCAAACATCAAATCGTTTATCAAACGGGTCGAAACATCAGGCAGATAACAGAAAATCGTCGCTCCCCTGCCCTTACCGAGAAAAGCCGCCTGACGGTTGGGAACATACCCCATTTCAGCGGCAGTTTTGCGGATGAGTTCAGCAGTTTCTTTTTTGACAACGGCGTTTTTATCCGGGTTCGGATTCAATGCACGGGAAACCACAGATACATTCAAACCCAATGCTTTTGCTATATCCGTTAATTTCACCATAATATTCAACCTTTATTTACGTTTTATATGAAAATAATATAGCATTTTTTATTTATTTTTCAATTTTTTTATTGACAAAAACGTAAAAAGTGTTATTTTACAATGTAACATTGAACGGAGTTTCATATGGATAAATTATTTGAAGAACTTTTCGACGATCTTGACGAGGCAATGGATGAACTTCGGATTGATGAATCCGGTGACTTCTCTCAGTTCAAAACGGATTTTCTTGAACTTTTTGACAGCAGCAGCACTATGTCAGGCTCAAAAAAATGGCACGTCAATCACAACTATTTTCAGGAAGAACTGGATGATAATGCCGACGATGATTATGTGCTGAACGGCTTCGGTTCGCTTGATGACGATGAATAAAAATCGCTTCTGACGGCATTTTTTATTTATTTTTCATTTTTTTTATTGACAAAAACACAAAAAGTGTTATATTAACTTCATTATTGTATTTTTGTATAATTTCAATCCATAAACTTAAAGGAGTTACAAAATGGAAATTATTCACGATTCCGCTGCTGATCTCAGCGTATTGAACGGAAAAACCATCGCCATTATGGGCTATGGTGCTCAGGGCCGTGCTCAGGCTCTCTGCATGAGAGACTCAGGTCTCAATGTCGTTATCGGTGCACGTCCCGGTAAATCATGGGATGCTGCAACTCAGGACGGTTTTGAAGTTCTCTCCGTCTCTGAAGCAGCAAAAAAAGCCGATGTTATTCACCTCCTCCTCCCCGATGAAAACCACGGCCCCATCTACAAATCTGAAATCGCTCCCTATGTCACCGCCGGCAAAACTCTTATGTGCTCACACGGTTTTGCTTACGTTTTCGGCGAAATCGTTCCCCCCGCTGACGTTGATGTCATCATGGTCGCTCCCAAAAGCCCCGGTACTGAAGTCCGTAAACGTTTCGTCGAAGGCTTCGGCGTTCCCGGCTTGATCGCTG
>JAFVUZ010000023.1 GCA_017502435.1 Lentisphaeria bacterium | reverse complement strand
CCTCAAGCAAACAGCTCGAATGTTTTTTCTTTCCCAGTGAAAGAAAAGTAAGACAAAAGAAAGCTGTTTACTTATAAACAGAACACCTCAAGCAAACAGCTCGAATGTTTTTTCTTTCCAAGTGAAAGAAAAGTAAGACAAAAGAAAGCTGTTTACCTGCATTCAATTTTGGGTAAACAGCTCAAACTTACTTGCTTTTCAAATCGCTTTCAAGGTCGATTGCTCCATTGAATGCGTTGAAAAAAGAAATCGTTGCGGCAATTTCAATAACAGCACTTATCTGTTCGTCTGTTATCCCCAGCTGAAGTGCTGCGGTACGGTGTGCGTCAAGACAATAAGTACAGCCATTGACTGCACTGACGGCGATCATGATCATTTCTCTGGTTCGCGGATCAATGATTTTACCTGCTTTTTCAGAAAGATTGAGTACTGCCTCAAGGAAATCACCGCTGCGGCCCATTGCTTTAAATACATTTGGGACTTTGCCGAAATGTTTTTTGAGTTCCTGCTGGATTTTCAGAGATTTTTCGTCTCCGCCCTTGTCGTAAAATTTTACAGATGCCATAAATACCTCCTTTGGTTAAGGTCTGCGGCACTATACATTTTTTTAAAACAAAAGTCAAGCCAATCATTTTTTGATTGAATAAAATAATACTGAAATCCGTTTTTATTTTGCGGCAATATAGAAATTCCGGCTGTTACTTCAAAAAATCAAGCAATTTCCCGGTACGTTCCTGCACTATTTTATTTTCAATACCACTTAAACCTCTGTCCGTGTAGATGATTGTATCACGTCTTAAATAAAATTTTTCTTCAAATTCAAACCATATTCCAAGAACTGCACCTGCAATAAAAACAAACAATGCATAAGGAAGAATTTTGCTCAAACAATGTGAAGCAAAATTGATTTTTCCCGCTTTTCTGATTTCGATCCGCAATGTTGCCGCCGTAAAAAGCCACATGATTCCGAGCAATCCCAAACTTCCCCACAAGCCGATTTTATTGACGTAAAAAGAAAAATCCCGCCCGCCGATTGCATCGATCCTGCTAAATACCAGAAATACTCCAATTGGCAGAAACATTCCGATTCCGATGATTTTCAACCATGATTGGCATGAGAATTTTATCAAACGGACTTCTTTTCTGCACAATTTTCCGACAGCTGTACCGATAGATAAATAGAATACAATCAGTACACAAAATACCGCAAATCCCGCAAGAACCAATCTGTCAAACACCAGATATGTAAGTTTGCGTTCAGGCGTAAATGTTTCAATCGGAATATCCGCTATCATTGCGGGAGTAATCATGCTGCTGCAATATCCTCCGTAACGGATTGCAAGCAAGGAGGCTTTTTCTTTATTGCTTTTCCATTTCTGCAAATCGTCAACTATTCTGCCGTAAAATGCAATCATTTCCTTATCATTCAACTTTTGTGCGGACTTATGAAACTCTCCTATTATTGCTGCGTAAACCAAATACTCTATCAACATATCTGAATTATCTTTTGCCCATTGCCGGACAAAATCACGTCCTGACCGCAAAATCCTGCGGCTTTCAGCTTTTTTCCCTTCTTTATCAAGCACTTGCGCATAAAAAACAGCCATTCTGGCAAGTTCCCGCAGTGGATTCAAATGCGGCAAAAGCCCCATGGAATTAACAGTTATTCTCTGAATCGTTCCAAGCATATCATTTTTCAAGTTAAGCAGAGATACAATATATTCACAGCGTTCTATATTATATATTTTCACATACGGCTTGCTGATTGCCTGCATATAAAAATATGCTGATTTTTCCAAAGATTGACGGTCAAGCAGTTTGTTTGTAAATTCTTTACCGGCAAAAGCATATTTCACAGCTTTCTGATAATGAAGATCCGCTTCAATATAATCAGGACAGCCGTTATCCGGATCAAGTTTTCGCATTTTTGACAAAATTTCAGTCAGTTTTTTCTCTGTTTTTTTATCTGCAAAAACTCCCTGACGGCACAAATCCCACGCATAAACGGCTGACCAGGCATAATCATCATCTATCAAACTGCCCAATTTTTCATAACCTTTCGGTGCGGAAAAATATGCTTCAACCAACTTCCTGTCTCGGAAATTATCCGGCAGTTTTTCATAATAATCACTCTTTTGCACTTTAAAAAATGAATGGCAATTATATGCTTCAAGCAGTTTTGCCAAACGCATTGTCCGCATATCAACACACAAAAACACCCCCGCTGCAAGCAAGACAAAACTGAACAATAAATATTTTTTCATAAATTCACCTGCTTTTCTGTCTTTTTACAACTGCAGAAGTTCATTTACCTTTGAAATCAAGTTTTTTCAACGTCTCTGTAATTACGTTCCATGCAAGTTTGGGGCGGCGATACTGGTCAAGCATACCTTTGTCATTAACTCCCATCACCCTGCCGCCGTTAAGATAACTTTTGGCATCGCAAAAATGCCAGAAAGCCAATCCGCAGATACGGGGATTGCCGAAAACAACTCTGCATACCTCCGCCGCCAGTTCCGCCTGATACTCTTCACTCCAGCGAACACGGTGCGGATCACGGTGCCCGTAAATGGCAGATGCTCCGATTTCGCTGACCATAAAAGGTTTATCTTCCGGAATCGCATCCGCAAGTCTCTGCAATCTGGGTTCAATGTTATGAATACCGGACAACTCCTCCCATTTCATATCATACCAGCCGGGATACGGATTCATCGCCACAATATCCACAATATCCATGCAAATATCTCTCTCATAACGGTTTGAAGCAAAAGTCACCCAGCGGGTCGAATCAACACTTTTGTAAGCATCATATACGCTTTTGATTATCTTTCTGGCACGTTTATCTTCGCTGAGCGTTTCATTCATGAAGCCCCAGATGATAATACAGGGGTGATTGTAATGGATATTGGCAAGTTTTTTTGCCTGGTCGATCTGACTGCGGCGGAACTCTCCGGTAAAAAGTTCTTCATCCCGCACATCCCAGCCGAGAGTTTCTTCCCAGAACAGAATACCGTTTCTGTCGCAAAGGTCAAGCAGTGCCTTCCGCTGCGGATAGTGACTGCCGCGAATAAAATTGCACCCCTGCTGTTTGATCATGGCAAGGTCGGCGGCAATCAATGACTCCGGCATTGCCGCACCGAATTGCGGATGGCTGTCATGACGGTTGTAGCCCATCAGGCGGAGTTTTCCGCCGTTGAGAAACAAATCCGTTCCGCGTATTTCCAGAGTTCTGATCCCGAAAGTCACTTCCTCTTCATAACGGTCAAAAATCACACGCAGTTTATGCAGTGCAGGAGAATCAGGAGACCAGAGTTTGAAATTCGGAACATTCAGTTCATAACTCTGCTTTTTGCCTGAAAATGTACCGTCAAAAACCTTTTTATTATCTATTTCAAAAGTTACTGCACACTTTTTGCGGATGAATTTCAATGCATCCAGTTCCACAGAAATTCTGCCGGTTGTATAATCAAGTGTCGTAACCTTGATATTATCAAGAAAATACTGCGGCAATTTTTCGATGGTAACATTGCCGAAAATTCCGCCGTATGCATAAAAGTCAAAATAAGGAAAGAATTTTTTATTGAACCGGTTGGATACAGCAACAATCAATTCATGCTCGCCATCATCACCTGCATCAAAATAAAACTTTTCCGGCATATAAGCATAAGGCATATCACCAATATATTTTTTATCCCAGAATATTTTCGCCTCTACGCCGGCACCGTCGATACAGAGACGGACATTGCCGCCGATTCTCACGGACGTTTTATAAAAACCCGTACCTCTCTCCCCGAAAAACGGCTGTACTGTATCAAAACATCCCGGCACAGCAAGTGCAGTCGAAAAATTTATCTCTGGCAAATCATTACTCAAATCTTTATCTTTTGCAAAAGAAAATGCCCAAACGCCATTGAGAGTTATTTTATTCATCACTACTCCTGTTTTGTATGATTTATGGCTTTTACTTCTTTTGGAGAATATAATTCATTTTACAGAAAAATACAAGTCCGAAATCTGTTAATGAATCAATTATTTACTGAAAACTTTTTTAAACGCTATGTTCCCTTTGCAGAGAAATATAGGGAATTTAAAGAATTTAAGGAATTTAAGGATTTTTAAAACACAAACATAGAATGGCGGATGAAACACCCACAGCCATCTCACTGGAAAAAATACTGCACCTATCTCACCGCAATGAAAACAGACCTTATTATAAACTCCTTAAATTCTTTAAACTCCTTAAATTCCTTAAACTCCTTATCTTTTCCGGACAAAAAAAATCCCGCATTTCCAAATGGAGATGCGGGATTGAGTTCCGAAATGAAGTTTTCGGTAATTATTTACCGGAAACAACACCGTGGTCTTTGAAGCTGCGGGTCAAAGAGAATTCGCCGAGCTTGTGACCAACCATATTTTCAGTAACGAAGACAGGAACAAAAGTCTTACCGTTATGAACGTTGATGGTGTGACCGACAAAGTCGGGAGTGATCATGGAGCGGCGAGACCAAGTCTGAATCGGCTGTTTGTTGCCGCTCTGGTTCATTTTTTCGACTTTATCAGCGAGGTGGCCGTCAACAAACGGCCCTTTTTTCAATGATCTGGGCATTATTTCTTCCTCCGTTCAACAATAAACTTACTTGAATTCTTTTTAGGTGAACGGGTCTTCTTACCCTTGGCAAGCTGACCCCAGGGTGAAACGGGATGACCGCCGCCTGCAGTTCTGCCTTCACCGCCGCCCAACGGATGGTCGACCGGGTTCATGGCACGTCCGCGGACGTGAGGTTTCTTGCCGAGGTAACGT
>JAFVUZ010000022.1 GCA_017502435.1 Lentisphaeria bacterium | reverse complement strand
TTCGGCGAAATGTTCGTTTCGTCCTCCCGCTTTTTTGCGGAATGACGAAACAAATCTTTCGCCGGATTAGCCACATCAGGGGTATGCCGTTCGTTGCTGTCGCAACTCACTATACCCCCGAACCCCCTCAATTTTTTTTAATTATCAGTCAATGTTTAGTACAGAGCCTTTCAAAAAAGCATACCGTCCATTTCAGAGAAGTACATCTCTTATCAGAGGAAACGTGCAACACCGCGGTTGCTTGCGTGATTTTCAGGTTTCCAGAAAGTACCGTCGGGACGGACAAGTCTGGGGGTGACAAAAATCAACAGATTCTTTTTGACGCTCTGACGTGAACGTGACTGGAACAAACGGCCGAGCAAGGGAATATCACCAAGCAGAGGCACTTTATCTTTTCTCTGGGTGACATTATCTTCGATAACGCCGCCGAGAACCAGAGTTTCACCGTCACGGACAGTAACATTGGTGCTGATTGAACGTTTTGCAATCTTCGGAGTTCTGACAGAGGTTTCCATACCGTCTTCGTCGGTACCGTAATAGGTTGTCCATCCGACGAGTGAAGAAATTTCCGGGTCAAGTTTCATATTGATCAAACTGTTATTCATGTCGATTGAAGGAGTGGTTCTGAACTTGATACCGAGTTCCTGCGGTTCCCCTTCAAAGTTGGGGAACGGACCGACATAAGTATAGTTGATATCGCCGTTTTCAGCAGTTGTTTTTTCGGTTTCAGGATCATCGAAGTCTTCCACAAAGTAGGTCTGAGTAACAAGTTTGATTTCGACCGGTTCGTCAGGCAGAGTTGTGACGCGGGGAGATGCAAGCACATCTTTGCTGGTCAAATCATTGAGAGCTTTGATATCGACACCGAGTGAAAATTCACCCATATTGAAACCGGCCTGAACCTGAGGTCCGGAGGCTGATTCAGCAGCGGGACCGCGAAGCTGGTTTTTGGTATTGATACTTTCAAACGCAGGATCATTTTTGGTAGAATTATCGGTCAGAGTGTAGTTGAAGCCAAGTGCATTCAAGTCGGTCTGACTTATTTCAATAATACGCAGCTGGATCTGAACCATCGGCTGATTACTGCTCAGAGATTCTTCACAAACAGCTTCAAGTTTGTTCAGATTTTCAAGAGTATTTGTGGCAAAAATGCGGCTGATTTTAGCATCATAAACAATTTTTGCACCTTCAGGGAAAGAAATGCCCTGACCGGAAAAGTAATTCTTCAGATCATCAGGATTGGAGGGATCGCCTGCATCGGAAAGAGCAGTTCCGTCAACAGGGAAGATCTTGGTGATCATATCAGTTTCAGGCATATCGGTCTCTTCAATGACGATGGCATATTTTTCAACTCTGTAACGGAGTTTGGCATTGGCACAGATATTACGGATGATCTGCTCAAGAGTCTGATTGATCATAGGAGGCAGAGAGAGGGTGATTTTCTCCAATTCGGTCCAGTTGGACTCATCTTCTTCATCAGAGACATCTTCTTCATCGGTTTCTTTATCCTCAGCGTCAGCATTATTATTGGCATTTTCATCGTCCTGTTTGGCTGCAGGCTGCTGTTCCTGCTGCGGCTGCTGTTTAACTTCTGCGGAAGCACCGTCTGCAGCTGCAGCAGAACCCAGATTCTGGCGAAGGAAAATATTGACACCGATACCGGAAGGATCGTTACGGGCACTCAATTCACGCAAAGTCTGAAGAACGGTACGCAATTTCATATCTTCAAATTCAAAACGCGGAATTCTGATGGCCTTGATTTTGTTGACAAGCGGGCTTTCTTCAACTGCAGCTTTGGCTATCGGTTTGACCAGAGCTTCAACATTTTTTTCCACGCGGCGGGGAAGCGGCAAAGCCCATTCAAGTTCATTGGCAGTGACAGCGGCACGGCGTGAATTGATGCTGCGGCGTACACCGTTTTTGCGAATATAATTATTGACAGCACGCAAGTCCTGCAAAACGTCAGAACGATACGGATTCTTCTTGAGGATATCTTCATAAACACGCTTTGCTTTTTCGTATAAACCGGCATTTACAAGTGCTCTGGCACGGCGGAGATTGACAGAAATTTCGTATTCGTCAAGTTCCTTATTCGGCAAGAGCATTGCAGTTGAGGTATCTTTCTGCAGAGAAACAGTTTGACGGATTGCGGTGTAACGGGCAATTTTTTTCTCCATTACAGGTTTGCATTCCGGATATGCTTCTGCGGCGGCCTGGCACAAACGGATAGCCTCGTCATAATCTTTGACAGCGGCACTCTCATCAGCTTTTTTCAGGGCCTGATTTGCAATTTCATAATAGCAGAGGTTGATCTGATTGTTGCAAAATTGGATACGGTCACGGAAATATTCCGGGTTGAGAGCATTAAAACGTCTTTTAGCGTTGATGTAAAGATTTCGTGCTTCGATATAATTTTCGTTTTTAAACAGCTCATTTGCTTTTTTGACGATTTCAGCAGCGTCATTTTCTTTTTTCAGATAGCCGACGGTGTGACGGTTGACGCTTTGACGGATCCCGGCAGGCAATTCTTTAGCAATAACCTTTTGCGAGGGAGTTTCAACAGCGATGAGTGCTGTTGAGCATACACCGAGGAGAAAAGCACTTCCCAAAACTTTATTTTTATTCAACATAATCTTTTCACTCCTTCACTTAGAAATTAAAATGCGGGGTTCCGTTGTCTTCAATCATCTTGACCGGACGGCCGTCAGTATTGATCAAACGGGCGGTGACGAAAATCAGCAAATTGGTTTTGCTTGACTCTTCCTTACGGTTCTGGAACAGACGTCCGAGAAGCGGAATGGTCCCGAGAAGCGGCATTTTTTCTTCCTGCCGTTCAACAGTATTGCTGATGATACCGCCGAGAACGATAGTTTCTCCGTCCTCGACCTTAACTTTTACATCAATTCTGCGAACACCCATTTCAGGCATCCAGATATTGAATGATTCATTGAGCATGGTGGGAACCATCTGTCCGGTTTCGCGGTTGACCACACCCTGCTGAACTGAAACAGGATAACC
Organism: Lentisphaeria bacterium; assembly: GCA_017502435.1. Taxonomy (GTDB): domain Bacteria; phylum Verrucomicrobiota; class Lentisphaeria; order Victivallales; family Victivallaceae; genus RGIG5270. Next base: position 15,962 of record JAFVUZ010000022.1, on the reverse strand, counting down.
GGAATTGGCACTGCCGAGGAATGTGATAATCTCAGGACGCAGATCCAATGTAATGGTATTGTCAGGATTGACAGTGGGAGTTACATTCATGGTAATACCGATGGGAGTGGGATCGCCAAGGTCAGGAACGGGGAAAGAAATGGTGGTAATATTATCACTTTCAGTTTCGATTTCAGGTGCTTCCCATGAATCAGGATAACGTGTTTCAGTTACCATGCGGATAGAAGCGGACATACCGCTTTTTGAGATCAGTCTGGGAGTTGTCAGAACTTCAGCGTTATCGTTCTGGCTCAATGCGTGAACGGTAACATTCAAACTGGGTTTCAAGCCGCCCCAGTCATCATCAAAGTTGGGCAGCAGATTGAGATTCTGGATAAATGCGGTCGGTCTGTTGTTCTGCTCTTCCTGAGTTACAAAATTGGTGCTTGTAGAGAAATTCCACAAACCATTGCCGCGTGTTTCATCAGTAAGAGAGAAGTTCCAGTCAAATCCGAGCTGATTGAAATCTTTTTCTGAAACTTCAATGAATTTAACTTCAGTCATGACCATCGGAACTTCGATGGCACTGAGCTGCAGCAGCAATTCGTCAAGTTTACGCAAATTTTCTTCACTGTTGATAACTTCCAGACAATTTTTACGTTTGTTGTAACGGATTGAACTGCCGGCGGGGAAACTGATACCGCGGTCTGAAAAATATTTCTTCATTTTGGCGACATCGGCAGAACTGTTTGCTGCAGTTGCAGCAGGAGCAGCTGCAGCACCTTCGGTACCGCCTTCAGCAGGTTCGGCAGCGGCGGCAGCCGGAGCGGCACCTGAACTGGTGATATCGGCGATCAAATCGTCACGGACAAGAAATTCACGAGGACTTGAAACCATATCATCAATGCTTGTACCGATCAAAACGTTTCCGTCCTGATTGATTTTGTATTTCAATCCGAGGTTAACGCAGAGGTAACGCAAAATTTCACGGAGCGGAATTGCATTGAAGTTCATGTAGATGCGTTTGAATTTCGGAGATGCCAACTCATCTTTTGAAAGCTGGTGAATAATGGTGACACCTTCGGGGTCATATTTTTTACTTTCTCTGACCAGGAAGTTCAAAATTTCAACAATTCCCATTCCGGGAGAGTCAAATTTAGGCAGAGTAATTTTTTCCAATCTTGCTTCGACTTCATTTTTGGCAATTTTGATTTCGGGGCTGCGGCGGGAAATTTTATCATTCTGCGGCTGAGCGATTTTCAGCGGCATGACCCAGTTCCATTCATCCATTGCCATCATTTCCTGATTGGTAACTCTGTGGCGTGCTCTGGCGTAACTGTAAATTTTTCCGTAAGTTTTGTCCAGCAAAGTGGTGGCACGGACATTAAAAGGATCAAGGAGATAAACTTTTTCAAGAACGGCGATAACATCTTCATATTTGCCGTTATTATAGAAAGTCTGAGCTTCACGCATATAGCGGTCAACAGCTTGGGCATCACTTTCTATACTCTTGTCAAAGTTTTTTACATCAATTGCAATTTTGTATTCTCTGGCTTTTATAGCCTTGTGGCATTTTTCAATAAAGGGAGCAGTGACAGCGTTGCCGTTTTCCTCATCAATAATGGTGATTGTTGAGCACAAAGCGATGGCTTCTTCATACTTGTTTTCATCATAAAGGTCTTGTGATTTTTCCAAAACATAAGCTGCCCATTTTCTGCGGAGAGAGCGGCGGAATTCACGCATTTCATCAAGTTTCTGTGCTGCGAGAGTTCCGGGAATCTTTGCCAACTGGCGGACCATGGCATCGCAGGCGGCGGAAGCTTCCGGGAATTCATCTTTTTTAAGCATCTGCTCGATATTTTTCTTCTGCATATCAATATCAGCAAGAATCTGCTTGCGGACTTCGGTTTCAGTTGCGATTACTTCACGGATTCTCAACTGTCCGGGCGAAAGCTGCTCTTTTGCGGCATCAGCAGCAACAACACTGCTGCCGGCGGTCAGCATCAATAACAACGCACAGCGTGATATTGATTTAAAGTGTTCACAATTTTTTACCATCATAAAAATTATCCTTATGTAAATGATTAATACTTTCAATATTTTCAACGTGCATCCTGTTTTTGATCATTACCGGAGTCACTTTTTTCTGCTTTTTTATCTTTAACAGAAACGTAATCATCTTTGCCCATTTTTGCAACAGATTTGATAATAATATCTGCTACTCCCTTGACAGGTACTTCTAAAACAACTTCTTCTTTAGCTTTGTTGATAGACTTGATTTTGTAACGTGAAATATCGATTTTGGAATTGCCCATGCGTACGGTATCGCCTACTTTGCCGGAATATTTGCCATATCCCCATACATCACTAAAAAATGCTTCATGTTCGAGGTCATAAGTATCGACACCGACCTTCATAATGATTTCACGTTTTTTACTGTCTTTCAAAATAACATAGTATGAAGTATCCAACTTATTATCATTAGTGTTATTCTTTTTATTTTTTACAACAACTTTAGCTGCATCTTTGTCTTTTCTGATATCATGAATAGTATATTCATCGGTAGTCAGACGCAATTTATCGCCGATATATTTATAGGCAGGACCGACTTTTTCAAGTCTTCTTCTTCTTTTTCTGCGTAATTTCTCGACAGGGTGAGCGGCGATATCGATCTGAATGTTCCAGTTTTCTTTGGGCTGACCGGTCAAGACGGAAACACCGAGCAAAGAAGCATTAAGTTTTTGACGGTCGATTTTATCAAGTTTCAAACCGTTTGCAAGTTCCGGATGTTTTTTAGGATTACGGAGAGCCATCTGCTTGATTTCATCAGCGGAAATATTTTTGTATTCATCAGAAAAGATTTTCTGAAATTCTTCAGAATGTTCCAGTTCCCTGTATTCATAAAGATTGGTAAAACCATCATCATCAAGGTCATACAATGCATCCGAAGCATCATAAGGATTCAAATCAAACAGCAATTCGACAACGTTGGGGATGCCGTCTTCGTCGCTGTCCAAACGGGCGGCAACTTTTGTCCCGCCTTCACTTTTCGGGGGAGCCAGCAAAGCCTTCAGACAGCGGGGACAATTGCCGTTCTCTTCCATTATGCGGCGGGGAATAAGATGCTGACAATGACCGCATCGCGAAATTTTGAATACATCAATGAGATCAGAAAAATCCTTATTGCCGTTACCATCACGGGAAACAGACTTTGACCATGACAGATTGATTGAAAAAAGTTTTTTCAAGTTGAAATCATCTGCTTTTACATCTGCAATTTTGTAATCCGGATTACGGCTCGGAATTTCCAAATCTTCCTCTTTTACCTCGCGGGTAGATTGAACAATGAAATACAAATGCACCAGCAATACTGCAAAGATAACAAAAAGGGCAAAGAGAAGCACCTTTTCATAATTTTTCTTCAAAAAGTTCACTCTGTTCCTCCAAACTTATCTGCTCTGATATTCATACATTTTCAAAATCATATAATCTAATTCCATTTCGACATCAAAAAATTTATTGCTGCCGATCATAATCTTGCCGTAATCACGGCGTTTGTGATAAGGCAGATCAGATTCATCACGGTATTTGATTTCGATAACTTTACCATCTTTGTCACGCAAAACCGGAGCTTCAACGAGACCGACGACAACTGCGGCCTGATCTTCCGTCGGCTGCATCTTCATTTTCAAATTACGCAAAACATAAACGCGGTCATCCTTGAGAGACATATTGAGATTTTTGATAATACCGCGTAAAGCATCCATGGTGACTGACATTTTCAATTTATACTTGTAAACAATAATTTTCTGATCGTCACGATATGGACTTTTTCCCAAAAACTGAACTGAATCAAGCACTCTGATATACTGTATATTGCGGTCTTTAGGAGCATCTTTGACAATTCGTGAAATCATATCACCAACAATTTCCATATTCTGCATACTGTCGGCAATCTGAGTGGAATTGCTGAGACCGGGAGTTGTAAGAGAGAACGAAACAGCCTCTTTATTGATATCAATATTTTTGTCCAGAACGTGTTTATTGAGTTGAATTTCAATATTTTTGATAACATCTGCACACTGTTCCTGACTGCGACCGTACATATCACGGGGCAATCCGATAGCCTGCATGAAAATATCATCAACGTTAGCTGAAGTAATTTTTTCGAATGAAACTTTCTGAGCTTCTTTCAGGAATGTCTGAATAGCCTGATTCCAAACTGTATTGTGTTCCATTGCATAGCGTTTATAACGGACATAAACGCCTTCATTCAACTCTCTGCCTTTCTCCAAAAACGCATAAAAATCACGTACAAATTCATCGCCGGATTTAAATTTCATTACGCGTGCCATAGTATCAAGTGCTTTGCGGTAAGGATGTCCCAAATACGGACGGAGTTCAGTATTTTTTGCCTTATAGATATCGTAATCTTTTTTCAGCAGATCAAGATTGCCGGGAATAACGGCAACTTTATTTTTAAACGGGTCCTGCAATTCAACAATGATATCACGCATTTTATTTACTTCGTTATTTGCCTGAACCATATCAAGATACTTGGCAACAGCAATAACCAGCAAAAAAAGAACCAGCACCAACGACACACCGATCACAACGACCAGCGACTTATTGTATTTTAGAAAACGTTTTATAAAGACATCCATAATCAATACTTCATCGGGTTATTAAGTTTCAAATATACTGTAAAGGCGGCAATATTGTTTATATTATTCTCCTGCATTACGAGAACAATTTCAATATCCTGCTGTTCATTCTTGAAGAATTTAGATTTCTTGATATTTGCACGCAAAGAGTCACCCAGAATCTCCGGTTTGAGCATAAGTGAATAACCTTTGAGTTTCAATGCGTTGATATATTTTTCGGGGTTCTGTTGCATCTCCTGCCCTTCCATAGGCGGCTGATCAGGATTCCGGGGTGGTTCCCCCTGATTGTTATTGCCGCCGAAAATGCCGGCAAAACCATTATTCTGGGCTCCCTGATTTTCTGTTGAAGCACCTGCACTCTTGGCAGCACTTTCTTCCGCCCGGCGGTCTGCCTCAATATCAGCGATCCCCTCAATAGAAGCAAACCAGGTATTATCCGGTACAATTTTTTGCAAATCATCAAGCAACTCGACCCATGCGGTACGATCCTTGACAATTTTCAGATAACGATTATACTCATCACGCTCATTTCTGACCATACTATTCTGTTCCCGGATTCTTTCATGAAGAGCCTGAGCTTCTTCGACTTTGCCGCGGACACGCTCCACACGGGTCCGGTCAAAGTCGAGCATTTTTGCAACACCGGCATAAAAGATAAGCAATGTAACGACCATTGTGGCACAACTTGCATAAAAATACATCTTTTTGGATTGGATATCAGCCTGGATCTTGATCGTCTCAGGCACAAGATTGATTTCAACCGGAACTTCCGCTGCACTGCGTACACCCATACCGGCAAGTTCTGCAAACATCGGAGCGACGTCAAGCAATGCCTCACGGTCAACATCTTTGCCGATACTCATAGCACTGAAAACATTAAGATAATCGACTTTGATATTCAATTTCTCTGTGAAAAATTCTGAGACATACTGAATCAAAGCACCGCCGCCGGAGAGATACAAGGCCGTGGGCTTTTTGCCATTATGCATTGAACGCCAGACATTTATGGAGCGGCTGACTTCACCGTGCAGGCGAGTCATAACATTACGGGCGATTTTGGAAATCGTAGCAGCAACCTCTGATTCGGGATCTTCATAAGCACCGCCGAGAGCCACAAAACCGTGTTTGCCCTTCAAGTCCTCGGCTTCATTGAAAGAAATTGCAAATTCTTTGCTGATCTGATTGGTTATTGCATCACCGGCAATGGGAATACTGCGGACAAAAATACGATCACCTTCGCAAATGACCAGAGAACTGCTTTGTCCACCGATATTGAGAAGCATTTCACATGAACCCGGTTCGCGTTTGGTGCTGGCATAAAAAGCATTTGCCATTGAAACAGGAGAGATATTGACAGAAACAACATCCAGACCGCTTTCAAGTACGACGTCGGTATATGCGGTAATAATATCGCGTTTGGCAGCCACAAAAAGTGCTTCATATTCATCATGCGGATCATCAAGTTCTGTAACCGGCGGGATGGTATGTTTGATAAGCTGATAATCCCAGATGATTTCATCCATTTTGTACGGAACGGTCTGTCTGGCTTCAAATTCGATGATTTTGCTTACCATTTCGCTGTCGCCGCTGAGTTCAGGCAATTTGCTCAGACGGGAGAATGCGGCCTGACCGGAGATAGTCATTCGCACTTTGTTGGAAACAAAATTATTGGTTTGAAGCATGAACTGGTAAACACGGGCAAAAGCGACCACCGGGTCATCATCCCCCTGTGCCAGAGGTTCAAAAGCAAACTTTTCCAAGACCAGATTACCGCCGTCAGGAGAATATGAAAACTCTGCCATCTTGACGGTATAACTGCCAATATCAATAGTCAAAATTGTTGATTGTTCTGCCATAGATGAGTTCCGTTTATCTTAATTTTTCCATTTCATACTTATTAACTTCAATTATACTCCAAGTTGTTCCCTGACGTCCCCAAACCGTACCGGGAGCCTGAACCGCATTGCGGGGAACAGCGTTAAAGAAATTACGTATCTCTTTTTCCTGCACACTCTTATTTGAACCGTAAGCGGTTCCGAGCACCTTGCCGCCTGCGGAATAGGAAACCTTGACAACAAAATCTGTCCGGTCAAGTTGACGGTCATAAGCATATTTGCGGAAAAGCAGAGATGGCAACAGAGCCTTCAAATAATGTTCTCTGCCGTCACGTTCAAGAGTGATGTAATCAATTTTGCCGCTGAAAACAACAGCTTTTTCTGTTTTTCCCGCTCTTTTTGACGGATATACAGCAATTTGAATATCAAGCACAGGATTATCCAGGAAACGGCGGGCGGCATTTTTTTCATCTTTTGTTTTAAATTTTACATCAGCCTGCAGCCACAAACTTCTGGCATTTGTGACATTGGCACCGGAGGTTCCGGTAGTTCTTGCCTGAGGAGGAAATGCAGTTGAAAGAGAGACCTTGATAGTTTTACCGATCTGTTCGGCACCAAAGGCACAAAAACCCCATGAACACACAAACAAAAACAGAATAAACAATGTTTTAAATGTATTTTTCATAGGGAAATAACCTCAAAATTGCAATTATTTTTTATCAGCTGCTTTTTCAGCAGCCTTGACTGCTCCGGATTGTACATTCTGCTGTACGGTTTCAACTGACTGCTTTGAAAGAAGTTCATCAACTTTGGTATCTGCACTGCGGGTTGCTCCGCCGCGGGAAATCAAAATTGCAATAGCAAGCACAAGAACGAAAAAAATCGATCCGAGAATAACGGTCAGTTTAGTCAGATGACTGCCGCCCTGAGCACCGAAAATAGATTCACCCAAGCCGCCGAAAGCACCGCCGAAGCCGCCGCCTTTGGATTGTTGAACCAAAATCAATGCAATCAAAAGAAGTGCAACCAGAATAACTGCCGCATACAAAACTACTGCCCAAAATGTCATATATCTTACCTTTCAAGACGTTATATTGTTTCAAAATAAATTTTTAGATGTGTTTAGACAAAAATACACATACTAAAATTAACCCACAAATACCAAAAAGTCAACCCCTTTTTCTATTTTTTTTCATATTTTATATAAAAAAAGGTATTTTTTTTATTTTTTCAACAATTTTTGATAATATTCAAGAATCCGGCGATTCTCAGCAGACGGCAGAATATCACAGGATAATTTTTGTTTGTCAGCTGCTTCTGCAATTTTGCCGCGTTTATAAAAAGCCAATGCCTCTGCACGGTAAAAAAGCGATTTCATTGCCGGAACTTTGTCGAAATTTGCAACATTCAATGATGCCAGCAGTTCTTCCCCGCACTCAACAGCATCCACATTGAAATTGTATTGGCTCAAAAACATCCATGCCAGCATCAGGCGGTCATCATTTGTACCGAGTTTGTGTTTCAGAAACTCTCTGCCGACCATTGCTGCCTGTTCGGAAAATACCGGATAACGTGCTCCCATATCTATCTGAAGCATATACAAATACTTTTCCTGCGGATTTTTGCGGCGGAACTCATCCAGAAATTTCCATGCTTCATCGATGCGGTTGGTGTTTTCAAAGGCAAAAAGACGCAGACGCAGACAACCGGGATTGCCGGGATCTATTGCCAGAATCTCTCTTGCCGCACGGTCAAGCTGATATTCACTGCCGCTGCGCATGGCATTCTGCATATCACGCAGATAGCGGTTTATGCGGCGGCCTTTCTCAATGTCATATTTGCCGGCTTCAAATTTATCAAGCATTGACGGCAGATCCATAAGTTCTCCGTCCCAGATGATTTTATTTTCATAATTGATTACGAATGCATAAGGATAAATTATATTTTTTTCCATATATTTATCATGTGCATTACGGTCAAAAAGCAGAGGATATTTGAATCCCGGTTTCTGTTTCATGAAAATCTCTATTTCTGCTTCCATCGGAGTCGCAAATGCCAACGAAACGCCTTTGCGTGACCCGATATTTTCAATCAGGGCATCAGAATTGAGAAAGTCTCCCGCCAGCAAACGGGCAAAAACCAGAACTTTCAATTTATTCTGATTTTTTGTATCGACCATGTAGAATCCGGCCTTGAAAACTTTGCCGCTATAATATTTGCTCTTAAGTTCCAATGCCTTGTCGCCAACGCTCAATGCCGCAAGATTTCCCAGGCTCAAAACCGCCAGCAGAATACAAATTTTTTTCAACATGATTTCAACCTCTCCTTAAAATATTTTCAATTTTTATCATGATTTTTACGCCATATCGACTGAACCGCTCCGGCCGATGCCATGCCAACCACCAGAAACGAGCCGCCATAACTTACAAACGGCAGAACCAGACCCGTTACCGGTGCAATTCCGACATTTACGCCGATATTGATGAATATCTGCGTAAAAAACAGCGTCGCTATCCCCAGTGCCATATACGAACTGAATTTGTCTTCAGCATAATACGCCGCACACAGTAGTCTCAGACACAAAAGCAAAAACGCCAGCAGCAGTCCCAGACTGCGGAAAAATCCCCACTCTTCTGCAATTACCGAAAATATAAAGTCATTATTGGCGGCAGACTGCGGCAGATAACCCAATGCGTGTTGAGTCCCCTTGCCGATACCTTTGCCCCACAACCCGCCGGAACCTACGGCAAGTTCACTCTGACGCTGCTGATAAGTCATGTCTCTCGGGGCATCCTCCGGATTGAGAAAAGCCATGATCCTCGCTCTGTGATATGAACGCAGAAGCGGCTTGATTTGGAAATATTCATTTGCCGCCAGTATCCCGACCAGCAGGACAAATGCACCAAGCAGTGAAAATATCCATTTGCGGCTTAATCCCGCCGCTGTCAGCATCACCCCGCTGCATGGCAGCAGCAGCAATGCACTTCCGAGATCCGGCTCAAGGAAAATCAGCGTAAAAGGCAATATTATCAGAAAAAGTACAAAAATCAACGAAAACAAATTATTTACTTTGAAATCCGGAGAACTGAAAATTCTGGCAAGCAGCACAATAAGTGCCAGTTTGGCTACTTCCGACGGCTGGAAATTGAAAAATCCCAAATCCAGCCACCTTTTGGCTCCCGATATTTTGGTGCCGAATATCAGCACCACCGCCAGCAAAAGCAGCGAAATTACAAAAAACGGTCCGGCAATAACCTGCCATATCCGCGTATCAATGTGAGCAAAAATAAAATACAACGGCACGGAAACACAAACCCAGAACAACTGACGGTAAAAAAATCCGTCATTCCCCGATTGTATTCCCGTGCTGTAAATAAACGCAAGCCCCGTCCCGAGCAGCACAAAAAGCGACAGCATCTGCCAATAATCAAATGAACAGATATAACGCTTGACTTTTGATTCCTCTCCGGAATAAGTGGATGTGCTTATGTGAAATTTAAGAGCCATTTGCTTTTTCCTGCGTCAGACGGAGGCTCATCATGTACTTGAACGCTTGCTGCGGATTTGCCTGTCAGACCAGAAAAGTCTGATCGCGGCGGGGGCCGACAGAAACGATAGCTACTTCAGCGTCAACAAGTTCTGCAATGCGGTTGAGATATTTCTGTGCATTTTCAGGAAGTTCTGCGAAAGTACGTGCCTCTGCAGTGCTGCAGCACCAGCCGGGATGTTTTTCATAAATCGGTTTGACTCTTGAAAGTTCATCAGCAGAGGTCGGCATTTCGGTAATAACTTTGCCGTCAAGTTCATAAGCTGTACAAATACAGATAGTTTCAAGTGTATCCAGAACGTCAAGTTTGGTGATCGCAAGTTTGTTGATACCGTTGATCATGCAGGAATATGCAGAAATAACTGCATCAAACCAGCCGCAGCGGCGGGGACGTCCGGTAGTGGCACCGAATTCTCTGCCGATCTTGCTGAGTTCTTCGCCGTCTGCATCAAAAAGTTCAGTCGGGAAAGGACCTTCGCCGACACGGGTGGTGTAGGCTTTCATAACGCCCCAGACAGTATCAACATAACGGGGGGCAATACCGCTGCCGGTGCAGGCTCCGCCGGAAATTGTGTTGCTGCTGGTGACAAAGGGATATGTTCCGTGATCAATATCAAGCAATGCACCCTGAGCACCTTCAAAAAGAATATTTTTGCCTGCTTTGGCGGCTTTGTTGACAGAAAGAACTGTATCAGTTACATAAGGAGCCAGATAAATTGCGGCTTCTTTGACTTTTGCCCATTCTGCATCGACATCGAGAGTATCTACGCCTGCAGCGGCAAAACGTTTATTGTATTTTTCACACTGGGTACGGAAAAGTTCTTCGAGAAGAGCAATGTCACGCAGTGCACCGCCGCGGATACCGCAGCGTCCGGCTTTATCCTCATAAGCGGGACCGATGCCGCGTCCGGTAGTACCGATTTTTGCTTTTCCTGCGGCAATTTCTTTCATTTTGTCACAGGCTTTGTGATATGCGAAAATCAAATGGGCTTTGTCACTGAGTTCAATATTTGAAATATCAATGCCGCGTTCTTTGAGATTTACCATTTCCTCCATCAGACCGATGGGATCGACGACCAGACCATTACCGATGACGCATTTGACACCGGGACGGAAAATACCGGAGGGAACGAGATGGAGAACATACTTTTCATCACCGATTTCAACAGTATGACCTGCATTGTTGCCGCCTTGAAAACGGACAACCATATCAACATCACGAGTCAAAACGTCGATGAGTTTGCCTTTGCCCTCATCGCCCCACTGAGTACCGACCAGAATATCTACTGACATTTTTCTTGATTCCTTATGTTATATTAAATAATTTTTGCACACTTAAGTTAATTTACACCCATACCGTCAAAATGTCAAGAGCAATTCTGATATTTGTTGCAATATAACCGAATATAAATGACCGATGTATCAAAAAACAAAAACGGAGCTGCCGCCAGCCTTATTTCAGGCACCGCTGCAGCTCCGTCAGGAATTGTATTCAGAAAATCTTATTCAATGGTCAAAGTTGCATCTTTGAATTCAACTTTGTTTTTGGCGCTGTACCAGTCCGAAAGAATGACCAGATAAGCATGAGTCATGCCGGGATGGAAACCTTTGGCGGGGTTATAATGGCCATAACCTGATCTTCCGGTAACGGTTGTGGAAACAGTTGCGGGTTTTGAACCAACCTGACGGTTGCCGAAATAGAAATAACCGCCGTCTGAATGCTGACGGATGTAACTATTGGCAGTAAGGTCTTTGGTAAGAGGTTTCTTAAGGGTAAGAACCCAGACATCGCCGTCTTTTTCAGTTTTGACGATCTGATTGCCGATAATTCTGTAGCAGGGGACATCGGAATTGTCTGCCTTTACATCATAAGCGATAAGTGCACTGGAGGGAGATTTGCTCCATTTTGAACCGTCTTTGACTTTGATGGCAGTGCTGCCTTTTGCAGCAGTTTCGACAACCTGAGTCAAAGTACCGGGATTGCTCTGCAGAAAACGTGCAGGAATCAGTTGGCCTTTGGCGTTAGCCGGATACATACCGAAAAGAACGGTTGATGATCTTTTTGCATCCGGAGCGGACACAGTCATTTTGATAGTGTACTTTTTGGCGGGATCGATGGTAATAAGTTTTTTGCTGCGGTACATGACACGGCCGTTATTGACCATTTTACCTTCAGAGAATTCAACATTCTTCATCGGGATCCAGAGATCTTTGGAAGTAAGGTCGATAACTTCAGCAGCAACGAGAGCGGAACTTGCAGCAGCGACTGCAGCAACTGTCAATTTAGTGAATAAACGCATTTTTTTCTCCTTTTTGTGGGTTATTTATTCAACAGTAATAGTAACATCTTTGATTTCAACATCAGCTTTTTTGCCGGTCCAGTCAGCAAGAATCACCAGCTGGGCTTTTTGAGCATTGACTGGAAAATGTTTTCTGCTGAAAGACTCAAGTTTTGAAGAAACACCGCTGATAGTGCCTTTGATTTCAAGTGTGCCGTTGACAGGAACGGTTCTGCCGGCACTGATATACAGATAACCTCCTCTGTAATGCTGACGGATAAGAGTTCCTGCGGGCAAAGCAGCACGGAGCGGTTTTTTGAGAGTAAGTTCCCAGACGTCGCCGACTTTTTTGCTTGAAACGATATTATCAGCAACAATATTGCGGTTGGGGATGTCTGAAAGGTCAGCTTTGGCATTGGCCGCGATAACATTGATAGCAGATTTGTTCCATTTTGAACCGTCTTTGACTTTGATGACAGTATCGCCTTTTTTTGCATCGGCGGCGACTTCAGTCAAGGTGCCGGGATAGCCTTGCCAGTTATGTGCAACGGTAGTTCTGCCTTTTGCATCAAGCATGGAAAAACCGGCATAAAGCACTGTGCTTTTCTCTGCATTTCCGACTGCAGTAAGTTTGAGAGTATATTTTTTAGCGGGATCGATTTCGATGATTTTTTTACCGGCAAGAATACTCTGGCCTTGGCAAACGACACTGTTTTCCTTGAATGTGACTTTTTTGCCGAAAATGTTTTTCATTCCGTCTTTTGCGGAATAATTGATAACTTCAGCACCGTAAAGCACTGCACTTGAGACGGCAACTGCCGCCATGATTAATTTTGTGATTGATTTCATTTTGCCACCTTGAGTTTAAATTAAAAAAGACTCTGTGAAATTTAACATAATACACAAAACACAATTTTCAAGTATATTTTTGTTTTTTTAGAAAAATTTGCAGTAAATCCACATATTATTTATTGCGGGTAAGCCATTTGTTGTTGTTGAGAGTCAAAATGGCAAAAAGCGGAATCCACAACAGAAAAACCAGTGAAAATACGCTGTAAGTCAGAGAATGAATGGAATATTTGAGCGATTTCTTGCGGATGTAAATAATCATGGGCAGAATCGACCACAAAACAATCATGACAAGTACATATTTGAGCAGAAATATACTGGTTACAAAGTTGAATATCAAATAAAGCACTATAAACGGCAGCATTACCACCGGAGAAAGCACCCCGATATTGAAAATAATATAATGAAAAGTCAACCCGATTGATTTGATACTGCGGATAGAGACATTATTTACAACATATTTGAACATGAGAATATTTTCACGGATATCACCTCTGACCCAACGCAGAAGCATTTTGCACAGATTTATGTAAGTCACCGGCATATTTGTATAAGCGTTGGCGGTCTCCTGATAAACCACATCCCATTTATTTTTGAGCAGCATACAGGTAAGTTCGCGGTCTTCACCGATGGCAGTTTTTTTACCGAGAAAAGTTTTGTTCAGCCATTCTTCGACCAGCGGCACAACGGCACTTTTGCGGTAAGCACTTAAAGCTCCTGGAGTGCAGAGCACAGAACCGCACTGACTCTGGGCACTGCGGAGAAATTCGTATGAAAAAACAAAAATAATATCCATCAGTTTGGGAATTATTCCCTCGTCAATATTTTTGACATTGATATTGCCGGCAACACCGCCAACCTGCGGATTTATGAATGGACGTACTATATTTGCCATAGCATCAGGAGCGATGGTGCTGTCACTGTCAATGGTAACGATGATTTCATTTTGTGCAAGTTCAATACCTTTGACAAGGGCGTGTTTTTTGCCGCCGTTTTTTTCGCAGTAAAAAGTTTTTATATTCTGATATTCGGATTTTGCCTTTTCGATCCAGTCGCGGCTGTCGTCAGTTGAACCGTCATCAACGATGATGACCTCAAAATTTTTGTAATCAGAAGCCATTACACTCTGAACTGTTTCGTAAATATGGCGGCTTTCATTAAAAACAGGAATAATAACACTGCATCCGGGAGTATGTTCAGATTTATTTGCTTTGTAAGTAAATGCGATTATGGAAATTATCAGCATATACGCAAGCGTGATGTAACTGAAGAGCACGGGAAACCTCATGATCAACAGCAGCAGCAGTAAACTTGTGATGTAAAATACAGCTTTTTTCATAAATCGGACTTTTGTGTTAAAAAAATTAAAGTTCCTTTAATATACACCGTTTTTAAAAATTTGCAACTTTAAAAAAATGTGTTATATTTGTTCAAGTTCAAAAAAAAGGATTATTTATGAATATTTTTGTAAAAAGTCAGACTGCACTGGCATCAATCAATTTAGTTTATCTCGGCAAAGTCGTTCAGGAACAGCCCGGTTTCAGAGGTGTCAGCCATCTGGCGGAACATCTGCTGGCATACAGCGTCCGTGAATGTGAACCAATGTATGAAAAATACGGCATTTTGAGCAACGCCTCAACAGGGCCGCTGTCGGTTTCATTTTATCTGCAGGGACTCGACCGCTACATCAGACAATTCGGAGATGATTTCATAAGCAGAATTTTGAAATTTGAACCCTCCCGTGAACTTTTTGAGCGTGAACGCAAAGTCGTTCTTGAGGAATACAAAGACTGTTTCACCGACCAGATCGGTTCTTATCTGCTCAACCGTATGCGGATAAGTTACGATTATTGCGGAGCAATCGGCTACCGCAAAGATCTTGAAAATCTGACCTACGAAAATTATATTGAATATCAGCGTCAGGCCTTTGCCGGACCGGACAAACTTATCTATGTCGGCGATAAAAAATTTGAAAAAGAGATAAATTTCGGAACATCTTCGCTTTACCGTGATTTCATTCTCAAAAATTCCACTGAACTGGAACTCGAAAACAAAAGCCAATTCGATGAAAAAGCCGTTGTCCATCTGCACGCTCCCATCAAAGAATACGATATTCCATTCGCTAAATTTGCCGGCAAACTTCTCTCCGGAGGTATGGACAGTCCGCTTTTTAAACTGGTCCGGGAAGAACACGCACTGGCTTATTTCGTCTATGCCGCAGGCTCAAGTATGAGTTTGAACTGTTCGTCTTTTGACGTTCTGACTCTCGTCAGCAAAGAAAACCGCGATTTTGCCTTCGAATTGATCGAAAAAGTTCTGAATGAACCGGAAAAATATGTCAGCCGTCAGCGTTTTGACGATTTGCGTTTCGCATACGGCATCTCTCTCGAAAAAGAGGAAATCGAACGCTATATCAATATCTCAAAATATATTACTCCATATGAAAGCAGTATTGATTATCTCTTTGATAAAAACCTTCTGACTTATGACAGCATGATCGATTTCATCCGCCGTGCCGCCGCAAACTGCCGCCGCTTCTCCGATAAATAAAAACATGGCTGCGTACTAAACGCAGACTGATTTTTTATTGCGGCAGGAATAAAGGCATAAAAAAATGGGCTGTTGCAAAACTTAAAAAAGTTTGCGATGCCCTTAATTTTTTATTGTTCGCTATGTTCCCAATATGGGGAGATAACTTATTTTGTGTTTTTTTGCAGGGGCTTACGCCGCCCCTGCACCCGGCGCCGGGTACGACCCGGTGCGATGTGACGCTGGCGCGTGAGTGTCAGCGGCTGGGTGCGTCAGGCTG
>JAFVUZ010000266.1 GCA_017502435.1 Lentisphaeria bacterium | reverse complement strand
TGACAATTTTGGCAACCGTTTCATTTTCCAGAACCCGTTTGATAACCGCATCCTCACAATCCCAGCGGCTGTAAAGATACGCTTCATCCAGCCAGTCCAAGAAATGTTCCTGCGGATGTTCTGCTTCGCAAATCTTTTTCAAACTGCCATCATCCAGTTCATCCCGGTAATCGGCATAGATCTCTTCATAGAAACAGCCACTTTCGTCTTTCCAGCAAAAGGTCGCCAGAACTTCTTTTGCCGCCGTTACAAGTTTGTTTTGTGTGTTTTTATTCATCTTTTGAACCCTTTCTGTTGGTCACAAAAAAAGGCTTGCCGGGAAAAGACGGATTTATTCCGTTCCCGCACAAGCCCTGCCAACAGAAAGAGTTATTCCTCAATATGAGTGATCCGGCGCAGTTCCCGGATGCCTTTTTCGGGACATTTTGCACAATTCAGATCACACTTGATTTTGTCTTTCAATGCACAAATCTTTTGCAATTCAGATTGCTGAACAAGTATTGTTCCATTGGGGAAGATATAGGAATCACCTTTGTTCCAGGCACGGATCAAAGGCAACGAACTGCTTTCATAATGAGTTCCGGTTCCGCAAACGCGGCAGCGTAAGGTAAACTTTTTCTTGCGGTTTGCTGATGGTTCCGGATGAGGAATTTCCAAAACATCTACGGTGCCGAAATTCTTGCAGTAATTGCAGACATGAATCCGGTGTTTTTCGTGAAAGATGAAAAATTTGGAATAATCGGGCAGAAGATTATCCAGTTTTTGAGCAAGATATTCTCTGGCATAGAACTGCAGCACACCGCAGGCTTCGCCCATGATCCGCATTGCGTTCAAATCATTTTCAAGCGTCTTGATCAATCCAATGTGGATACGCCTGTCTTCACCGGCTTCGTCGATTTCACCAACGATGTAGGCATCAATATAAATGCCTTCGGAACAACCGAAATCCACTTCAAAACGGACATTAAAAAGATGGTTGGTGATGGGTAGTTTTGCTTCATTGTTGAAATGATCTGCCGTCTGATAATCCATAATGGCTTCCATTTTTTTCAAAGCTCCGGCATCCTTTGCCATTTGGAGTATGCCGTCAAAAATGGATATTCCTGTTTCCCTTTTGATTTCTGTAAGTTTTTCTTCCATTGTTTCTGTTCCTTATGTTATTAAACCGCTGCTTTTTCCGCCCATGCAAAAAGGTCATCTTCATCAACTTGCGGGTGAAGTATCTGTTGCAGAGACCGTTTTTCACGGAAGAGGAATCCACTTTCCCGTTCCACTTTAAGATAGCGTTCCGCAAGATCCGGACGGTTTAATGCTCCGTTCCGCAAATCCTGATCACAGGCAAAAATACACAATGCACAGGAAAGCCGCTCATTTCCATATTCGGTATATGCCGGATGAGCTGGTATTCCGCTTTTGTTTATGGCATCCCAAATTTGATGCTCTTTCCAATCCAGTAACGGGCGGTAACGGAAAACCTGCCTTTTTCCGGCAGTCAATGTTTTATGAACTTCAAATTCTGCAAGTTTTGAGCGTTTGGGACTTTCTTCCCGTCGTTCTCCTGTAACGCAGAGAACCTTTGACTCCTGCCGGAAAGGATTGTATTTCCGGATCAGTTTGTCAATGGCTCCCGTTTTGATGGAGGTACAGAAGCGACACCGCATTGACGGAAAATACTGCCGTTTTTCGATGTATTCCGGAATCGTTACTTTGGGCGTAACGATTTCCAGCGGAATTTCCAAACGGCGACATAAATCCTGCACGACACTCCGGGTACAACTCCATTCAGCTCCGGTATCAGAGTGAACGGCTCGCAATCTTCCGCAGACGCCTTGTCTGCCGGCAAGGTCAACCATTTGCAACGCAAGCGTCTGGCTGTCTTTCCCCCCGGAGAGGTTCAGCCAGATCTGATCAAATTGACTTAAATCAATATCCATGGCATCACCTCTGATTGCATTGATTGACGATATTGGAAATTTCCGCATCCAGCATACAGGCATATTCAATGCCGCCAGTTGAGCCGTGTCCCCGCAGGAACTTCCGGAGTCGCCGGATCGCCCGTTCCGTGGCATTGAACTCGCCGCAAATCGGGAAAAGATGGGATTCATCATGTTCCCGGAAAAGTTTGTTGATTTCGCGGATGCTCATATCCGTAACATCTTTGTTGTAAAACAAGTAAGCCATATTGCACCTCTTATGCGGCCGGAAGCGGCAGATATTCCACAAATTCGGCACGATAATGTTTCAGCATGAAACGCCGGACGGTTTGTTTCACATATTCGGGAATCCAGGACATTGTCGGAATCGGATCAAACCAGAATATCCCTGCTTGCATAATGATTACGCTCCAGCGGTTCCGCTGAAACCAACGCAGTACACGCTTGGCGATTTTGCTGTTTTTGCGGCGTAATTCAGAGAGAAAAAACATTGTAACATTGATTTTCATCTTATCCTCCTTTCGGGTTGTTCGCACAAAAAATCCGCAAATGGCATCAGAGAGGCTTGTCCTCTGCCACTTGCGGATCAC
>JAFVUZ010000265.1 GCA_017502435.1 Lentisphaeria bacterium | reverse complement strand
ATCGAACATTCCGCCGAAAAAATAGCTAAACACTACACAGCCGCCGACATTCACGCACCAGCGTAATATCGCACCGGGTCGTACCCGGCGCCGGGGATACAAGGGGGCGGCGTAAGCCCCCTTGTAATAAAAAATCAGTCTATGTTTAGTACACAGCCTAAAGTTTTTATTCAGCGGAGTTTCAGTGATGCGAGTGCCATTAACGCGAAAAGTCCGGAAAGAATCCAGAATCTGACCACAATTTGTGTTTCAGTCCAGCCTTTTTTCTCAAAATGATGGTGAATCGGTGTGCAGAGAAAAATACGCTTGTTGAAAAGTTTGAAACTTCCGACCTGAAGAACCACAGAGACCGCTTCCATAACGAAAACTCCACCCGCCAGTATCAACAGCAGTTCCTGACGCAGAACCACTGCAAATGTACCCAATGCACCACCGAGAGCCAGACTGCCGGTATCTCCCATAAACATTGATGCAGGTTTGCAGTTGTGCCACAGAAAGCCGATACAGCCGCCGATCAGTGCCATGCCGAAAACCATCGCTTCGCCGACACCGTGCAGTGACGGTATATTCAGATATTCAGCGAAAAATTTATGTCCCATCATGTAGGCGATCGCTGAATACGTCAGCATACAGAAAATCATACAGCCTGAAGCCAGACCGTCTTTGCCGTCTGTCAGGTTTACTGCATTGCAGCTGCTGACAACGGCAAGTACAGCCAGCGGCACACTCCATATATACCCGTGAAACAGCGGTTCCTTCATGAACGGCACGTTGACATCCAGCATCAGTTTTTTGCATTCAGGCAGGTAAATCAAAGAAAAAACAGTCATTACAGCAACCACAGTCTGAGCGACAAGTTTTGCTTTGCCGGAGATGCCTCCGCCCTGTTTCAGAAATACTTTTTTATAGTCATCGCAAAAACCGATTATCATGAATTCGAGTGTAGAGATAATGAATATCCACGACAGCATTCCGGTCAGATTCATCCACAAAAGGGCGGAAATAATAACTCCTCCTATTAAAAGCAGACCGCCCATGCAGGGAGTTTTTTCCTTTTCTTTGTCAATCATTTCCGGCGGCAGTATTCCTTCATACCGGCTGGCGGCCTGCATATTCATCTGTTTGAGTTTGCGGGCGGTCCATGAACCGAGAAGGGCGACGATCAGAAATGCGGTAAAAGCCGCCGCACCGGCTCTGAATG
The DNA here is from genome assembly GCA_017502435.1 of Lentisphaeria bacterium. GTDB lineage: Bacteria > Verrucomicrobiota > Lentisphaeria > Victivallales > Victivallaceae > RGIG5270. The sequence continues at coordinate 25,588 of JAFVUZ010000265.1, read as the reverse complement.
TGATGTATTCAAAGAGACGCAGAGGGCCCCAGAGATGACGTAATTCGGCAAGAAAATACAACATTTTTTACTGCTCCTGAACTTCGTATTTGACTGCAAGTTTTTTCAATGCATCGATTTGTTTGACGCTGAGTTGTTTTTTTGAATTGAACTGTTTGTTGATTGATTCAAAGAATTTTTTGTCATCAAAAGCGAATCTTCCTTTTTTCACCGGAGTCTCCCAGGTTGTAATTTTTGAGAGGGCATCGAGCAGTTCTGCAATTTCGCGGTTTTCGCCGTCATTTGCAACAGGGGTATCTTGAGCGGGGGCAGGGGTGGCTTCGATTGGCGGTTCTTTGGTATATTTGTCATAAATCTTTTTGATGGCATTGAGCTGTTTTTCACTGAGCTGTTTGCCGTCGGCGAGCTGCTGTGCGACGGACTGATAGAATTTCTTTTCGTCAAAAGCGAAGCGTCCGCGTTTTACGGGATCTGCCCAGACTTTGACTTTTGCGAGGGTATCCAGCATTTCCTGCGTATTGAGCTGCGGTGCGGCAGAGCCGGTATTTTCGGTTGTCTGCTCCAGACCCATTATTTTGAAAACGTCGGTCTGATTTGTGAGTTGTTTCTGATATTTTGCGACCATGCGTTTAAGCACAGTCAGCTGTTTATCGGAGAGAATTTTGCCGGCGGCATTCTGATTTTCGAGAGATTTGAAGAATTTCTTTTCGTCAAATGCTCTGCCGGAGCGGCCGGCGGCGGGTTCTTCCCAAGTGACATTTTTGAAGGCTTCAAAAACGGGGGTATAAAGATTGGCACTGCCGTCGGCTTCTGCCTGAGCTTTGGCGGCTTCTTTCTCCTTGAATTCCTGCAAAGCGGCATTGAAATCCTCTTTGAATTCAGCCGGGATGGCATCCAAAGTTATTTGAGATGAATATTTTGCCATCATAGCGAGCAGGGCCTGATATTGTTTTGCGGATATTTTGCCGTCTTTTTTCATTTTTTCCTGAATGGAATTTACGAATTTGCGGTCATCATATACGCGGCGTCCCATTTTTTGAGGTTCTGCGAATTGAATATTGTTGAAAAGGTCGAGGATTTTTTGAGCGGCATCGGATTCTGGTGCGTCATGATGTTTTGCGTGATCCATCCATTTGAGGAAGTTGCCGTAGAAGTCATTGAGCATACCGGTCCATTCCATTTTGCCGTTTTCGATATCGTCGAGTTCGTTTTCCATTTTTGCGGTAAAACCGACGTCGAAAAGTTCCGGCAGTTGCCCGACGAGGAAATCATTGACTTGAAAACCGGATTCTGTAGGTATGAGTTTGCCTTTGTCTTTGGCAACATAATTTCTCTGCAGGATGGTTTTGACGATTGATGCGTAAGTTGAGGGGCGGCCGATTCCGTTTTCTTCAAGTTCCTTGATCAGACTTGCTTCGGAGAAATGCGGCGGCGGTTCCGTGAATTTCTGTTCGGTGGCATAATTGCTGACTGTAAGCATCTGACCGGCAGTCATGTTGTTGAGCATATTGGCAATATTGATATTGTTTTCAATATTTTCCTCTGCTTTTGCATCGGTATAGAGCAGACTGAAGCCCGGTTCTTTGGGGACGCTGACGCTGGTACGGAAAATGTATTTGTCGTTTGATTTTCCGTTGATTCTGACGTCCAGTTTGGTCTGATTGTAAACTGCCGGCGTCATCTGGCTTGCCACAAAACGCCGCCAGATGAGGTTGTAGAGTTTGAAAAGGCTGTCATCGAGGAAGGGACGGAGTTTTTCCGGAGTATTGTTTACATCGGTGGGGCGGATTGCTTCGTGAGCTTCCTGAGCTTCGGTTTTATTTTTGTAGTAATTGAATTTTGCGGGGGCAAATTTTTCGCCGTAGGTTTTTTTGATAAATTTGCTGCAGGCGATTTGAGCTTCACGGGCGATAGTCACCGAGTCTGTACGCATATAGGTTATCAAACCCGTTGCACCGCTGCCGCCGATATCGATACCTTCATACAAAGCCTGTGCATATTTCATGGTATTGCTGGGCGACATATGCAGAAAACTGCTGGCAGACTGCTGCAAAGTGCTGGTGGTAAAAGGCGGCGGAGCCATGCGGCGTTTTTCTGTGCGTTCAACATTATCAACTTGCACCTGCGTTCCGTTCAGGATATCGTTAAGCATTTTATGAGCGTCTTCGCCGTTGGAGACTTTGAAGTTTTCGTCGTTTATTTTGAAGAGTTTGCAGATTATTTTGTTGCCGTCTTCTGTCTGAAATTCCAGCGAGAAGAGCCAGTATTCTTCGGGAGTGAAATTCTGGATTTCACGTTCACGCTCAACGATAAGACGCAACGCCACACTTTGAACACGTCCTGCACTCATGCCCCGCTGCAGTTTCTGCCACAGAAGCGGGCTGACTTTGTAACCTACAATGCGGTCGAGGATACGGCGTGCCTGCTGAGAATTGACCAGATTCATATCGATAACGCCGCGGTTCTGCATGGCATTTCTGATAGCACTTGAAGTGATTTCGTGGAAAGTCACACGGTGAAAAGGTTTGGGATTGCGTTTCTGTTCCAGAACCTGCTGCAGATGCCATGCGATGGCTTCACCTTCGCGGTCAGGGTCGGGGGCGAGGTAGATTTCGTCCGCTTCTTTTGCGAGGGTTTTGAGTTCTTTTACGATTGATTTTCCTTTGGGGGTATCGACATAAAGCGGGGTGAAATTATTATCAATGTCAACGCCGATCTCTCTCTCCGGCAGATCGCGGACATGGCCCATGGAAGCGACGATTTTGTAACTTGAGTCCAACATTCTGCCGATGGTTCTGGCTTTTGTCGGAGATTCGACGATAACTAATTTTGACATAAATATATAAATCCTTGATTTTCAAATAAAAAGATAAAAAATCTTTTTGTGTTGCTATTACATATATTTATATAATAATAGCAACATAAACGAATTTTTCAAGTAGCAAATATAAAAATTATGCAATATTGAGTTTACGCAGCCCCGTATGCGGCAGTTTCAAAATCAATATTCAATGTCAGGTTCCCCCGGGTCGTAACGCGGATGCTCAACATTGGGAACACGGAGCCCTCCGCAGCGGTAAATTGCCGGCGGAGCATCACATTCGACTTTGAAAGTGGGACGGAATGTCACTCTTATATCTTCCGGTATCGTAAATGAAAGTTTGCCGCCGTTCTGAGTGAATGGAATATTTTGTCCCATGCAGGTAATTTTGCGTACATTGCCTTTCAGACCGGTCAAAGTGTAGAAAGCAGGATGATATTTCATAATGATAAAAAGATTGTTCCCGGAGCAGCTGAAATCTGCCTGAGTATCCCAGTCCCCGCGGTCTTTTGGGGATGCAATGGTCGGAGTAAGCGGCATAGGTTCGCAGTCAGTCAATGCTTCTTCACCGCCGTTTTTGAGCCATGAGCCGACTTTCTGCATGATTTCTATGGTTTCTTCCGGAATTGAGCCGTCGCCGCGGGGGCCGACATTAAGCAGCAGATTGCCGCCGTTTTGAACACAGGTTTTGAGCATGTTTGAGACTTCAAGCGGATGTTTCCAGGAGTCGTCGCCTTCGACATAGCCCCATGAATTGTTCAAAGTCACGCAGGCTTCCCACGGGCGGTACGGAACGGGGGCGTTAAGATGCTGTTCGGGAGTGCCGAAGTCGCCGGGGAGACCGTTTCTGCCGTTGAAAATCAAACCGGGATGAATTGCCCGAAGTTCAGCATTCATTCTTTCTGCCTGCCATCCGGCGGGATCGAACGGCCACCAGCCGTCATACCACATGATGTCAAAAGGCTTGTATTTTTCGACCAGTTCTTTCAGTCGGGCAAAAGTTGCGTCGATGAATTTTTCGTAATCGGCGGGATTTTCGAGGGCGGCAACTGCATCGGGTTGATCAAACCAGTTGTTGAGGCTGTGATAAAGACCGATTTTCAAGTTGTGTTTGCGGCAGGCATCAATCATTTCAGCGACCAGATCGCGTCCGCATGACTGCATTGAGTTGTGAGTTGAAAGTTTGGTATCAAAAAGCCTGAATCCGTCATGATGCATGGTGGTGAAAACGATATATTTCATGCCGCTTGCAACTGCCAGCTGACAGATTTCATTTGCGTTGAATTTTACAGGGTTGAAAGTTTTTGCTAATTCTTTCATTTCATCGACGGAGAGTTGTTCGCGGTTCATGACCCATTCACCGCGTGCAAGTTTGCTGAAAAGTCCGAAGTGAACAAACATTCCGTATTTTAATTTTGTAAATTCTTCAATTGTCATAATATCTCCTTTTTTCTGTTTTTTCTATTACTATACCGCAAAAAAAATGATTTACAACTTGTATTTTTACAAATTTGTATTAAATTGTTTTTTCCGGAGATATCTATGACGGCAAAAAGAAAAAGTAAATCTGATAATAAAAAATCCAAATCTGTATCGTCCGCAGAAAAAAGTGTGAAGAAAGTCAAAAATGCTTATTATTTCTTCAAAAAAGCAATGAAATTCTGCGGTATTCTGAGTGTAGTATTCGGTATCGGATTCGGAAGTTCGTTTTTTACCAAAAGCAACTCTGCTTTAAGCACTTTTTCATACGAAATGTATGATATTGTGTATGAAATATTCGCCGATTTTGATAATCTTGAGTATGGAATTCCCGGACGTGCCGATACGGTTATAAACCGCGAGGGATATGCAATCGGATATTCCGATAAATACAAACAGCCTTTGTGGGTCTGTTACAATTTGACGGCTGAGGAGGTCAAAAGCAAAAAAGCCAAACGTGATGATAATTTCCGCTCCGACTGGCGTTTGTGGGGAGATTCCGCTCAACTTGAAGATTACAAAGGCAGCAGTTATGACCGCGGCCACCTGGCTCCTGCTGCAGATATGGGCTGGAGTACCAAAGTCATGAGTCAGTCATTTTTTATGTCCAATATGTCGCCGCAGGATCCGTCATTGAACCGTGGAGCATGGAAAAAACTGGAAAAAAAAGTTCGTGATATGGCTGTGAAATGCAAAAAACTGCACGTTATTTCCGGACCTGTTTTTGAACGTGCTGATTATAAACGCATCGGCAACAGCAGAGTCGCAGTGCCGCACGGATATTATAAAATTCTGTACGCTCCGGAGCAGAATGAAATGATTGGTTTTATCCTGCCGAACAGTGATGTAAATTCAAATTTGACCAATTACGCAGTCAGTGTTTATGATGTCGAGGATGCTGTTCAACTGGAATTTCTGATGAAAGTTGCACCTGAAGTCCGCAAAAAGTTGAAGAATAAAATAAATAAAGATTTCTGGAAATTGTAAAGTATCGTCAGAGACGGCGGGATACAGCATTGCATACAGGAGAAAAATTTTGAGATTTTACGGATGCTGTCAAGTGTATTGAATGCAGAGATTTTTAAAAAAAATCGGATTTTTATTTGAAAAAATATATTTCCGGTGTATATTATACGAATTATAAATCGTCGGCACAGTGCTGGCGGGCTTTTTTCCGGCCCCATTTTATGGCTTGACACCGGAGAAAAGATAAACATCAAATATCCAAAAGAAAGGGATAGTTATGGCAACTGCAAGTCAGGCAAAACACAAATTCTGCCGCCGTATCGGTCAGTGCATCTGGAATGACCCCAAATGCCCCAGCGTTAAACGTCCTTACCCCGCAGGTCCTCATGGTAAAGGCCGTCGTGCAAAACTTTCAACCTACGGTGAACTCCTCATCGAAAAACAGAAACTCCGTTTCCATTACGCCATCAGCGAAAAACAGCTCGCTATCGCTTATCAGAAGGCTAAAATGGGTACCGGTCTTACTCACGAAAAACTTTTCCGCAGTCTCGAACAGCGTCTTGATGCTCTCGTCTATCGCTGCGGTTTTGCTCCCACCATTTTTGCTGCCAAACAGGTCGTAAATCATGGTCATATTTATGTTGACGGCAAACGTGTTGACCGTGCTTCATACATTGTCAAACCGAGCCAGGTCATCACCATCAATGCTGAAAAATCTCCGGCTGTTGCAGAAGCTGCACGCAAAAACAACACTGCTGCTCCCGCATATCTGGAAGTCGATCTGGAAGCTCTCAAAGCAACCCTGATCCGTCAACCCGAAGTTGACGAACTCCCGCTCGATGTCAAACTCATGAGCGTCGTCGAATACTATGCAGGTTAATTCCTGAAAGTTTCGTTTTCTCAAGCCGTCCGTATTGCCGGACGGCTTTTTTTGTCCTCCGGTTATTGTTTTTTTCTGCGTTTTTTCAGAAAAATATGTGTGTAAAAAAATTTTCTTACTTGACAAAATTGTGTTTTTATGTTAAAGTATGAATGTATTTTTTTAACAATGAACAATAAAGAGTAAAATGGCAGTCACGATATACGATATTGCAAAAAAGTTAAATTTAAGTCACGCTACCGTCAGTATGGCTCTGCGTGATTTGCCGCAGGTAAATCAGAAAACCCGCGAGAAGATAAAGAAACTTGCAGAGGAAATGGGATATTCTCCGAATCAGACTGCGGTTTCGCTTAAAACTGGGCATACCAAGCAGATTGCATTCGTATTGCCGCATACATTTATGTCCCGAATGGTTAGTTTGCTTGATACTTTCCGTGCCAATATCAAAAAGGCAGGGTATCAAATGATACTTTATGATTTGCCTTTTGATGTTCAGAATCAACGTGAAATTTTTGCACAGATTGCTAATGCGAATTATACTGCAGTTGTGACATTTCTTTATAATTATCAGGATGTTGCGTTATATATCAGCAAAATGCTGGCAAAAAAATGTTCTATTATAGTTATCGGGCCTCCGTATGATATTGAGGCACATCCCGGTCTTTTTCCTATCAAAGTTGATAATACTGCTGCTCTTGAGCAATCTTTACGCATACTTATTGAAAACGGTCATCGCAATATTGCCCATGTTATTATCGGCGATGAAAAAGCAAAGGCTGAAAATTTTTCGCATCCCACTATTGAAAGAGTGCTGCAGGAAAATGGTATTATTGATTGGGACCCGGCTTTTTATTACAATGCTCATGAACCGTCAGAATTCAAACTCGGGTATAATGCTGCAAAAAAAATGGTTGCAGAGAGACCTGAAATTACGGCAATTCAATGTATCAATGATGTTTTTTCAATCGGTTTTCTGCGTGGTTTGCAGGATTGCGGTGTGAAAGTTCCCGATGATATTTCAATTATAGGTTCTGACAATATTGAAATATGTGAATATTCCGCTGTATCATTGACAACGATCGATATGCGTTATGAAAAAATTGCTGCCAGTGCATGGGAAATTCTGCAAAAACAACTTCAGAAACCGGATTGGGATAATATACCGCAGGAAGAAAATATAATTTGTAAACTCATACTCCGGGAGTCAAGCGGTAAAGTTCGCAAAAATATAAAAATTTCAGCATCAAATCAGTAAAAAATCCTTTTTTTTTAAAAAATTCCTTGCTTTTTAATTTTCTTCGATTATTTTAATAGTGAAATATTTTACTCGATTAAAAAAACAGGCTGTGTTTAGTACACAGCCAAAAATAATGTCCGGAATTAACAATGAAAGGAATTTTTTATGAGTAGAAAATTGAAAGTAGGAGTCATCGGTTGCTGTCCTGACCTCCGGGCACATCTTCCTTTTTTTCATCTGCCTGCAGACCGTGCAGAAATTGTGGCAGTTGCAGACCATGACCCTGAAATGATTAAAAAATCAAAAGAAAAATATCCCGATATTCAGAAAAATGCCGCTTATTATGACAATGCCGCCGATTTGATAAAAGATGACAATGTTGAAGCCGTTTTTATTATGGTGCGTGATCTTTATCACAAGGAAATGGCTGTCGGTGCTCTCGAAGCAGGCAAAGCTGTTTACCTTGAAAAGCCCATGGCGATAACTCTTGAGGAATGTGATGAGATACTTGAAACTGCTTACCGTACCAAAAGTAAACTTTTTGTCGGTCATAATATGCGTTATATGCAGTTCGTGCTCAAAATGAAAGAGATCATTGATTCCGGTATTATCGGTGAAATTCAGAGTGTCTGGGTGCGTCATTTTGTTAATTACGGCAGCTGTTATTTTCATCACTGGTGCGCTGAACAGAAAAACTGTACCGGTCTGCTGCTGCAGAAAGGGGCTCATGATATTGATATAATTCATTGGCTGACAAAATCTTATACAAAACGGGTTTCTGCTATGGGCCAACTTTCGGTTTACAATCGTGCCCCTGATACGCTCAAGCCCGGCGAAAAACCTGATCGCAAAGCAGCATTTGAGCCTGATTGCTGGCCTCCGATGGAGGTCAAAGGCCTCAATCCGGCAATGGATGTTGAGGATCACAATATGCTTATGATGCAGTTGGCAAACGGCGTTCAGGCGACATATATGCATTGTATGTATTCGCCGGATTCAGAACGGAATTATACATTTATCGGAACACACGGACGCATTGAAAATATTGGAGATATTGATTATGAAAACGGTGTTGCTATTCATGTCTGGACACAGCGTGGCTCACGCCGTAAACCTGACATCGTTTATCACTTGAAATCGGAAGCCGGCGGTCATGGCGGAGCAGATGTGAAAATCGTTCCGGCATTTGTCGATTTTGTACTTGACGGTAAAAAGCCGGATGTTTCTCCCATTGATGCCCGCAATGCAGTTGCCGCCGGGTATTTCGGTCATAAGTCAATGCGTAACGGCAGTATGCCTTTTGAAATTCCAGAAGTTCCCTCTGAATGGAAGGAATATTTCAATAACGGACAGAAAGTATGAAGATGGATAATGTAAAAAAAACTGAAAACCCTAACCCAAGAGGAGAAAAATATGAAAAAACTATTTACCCTTATCGAACTTCTTGTAGTAATTGCCATCATCGCCATTCTGGCAGGAATGCTGCTGCCGGCACTTAACAAAGCCAGAGAAAAAAGTAAAAATGCGAAATGTCTTGCCAATATGAAGCAAATCAGTCTGCTTATGACACTTTATGTTGATGACAGCAATGGATTTTACGCTCCGTGGCAGCAGCCGAAAAATGACAGTGCAGATTATGGAAATTATCAATATACATTAAATATGGCAGGTTATATTCAAAATAAGAAAATTTTTATCTGTCCCTCATTTCAAACCAGCGGTGATTCTGCTAACAGTCGTCCTGATTCTGAAACTTATAACATGGTGCTTGCCAGGGTGCATTATGCCTATAACCGCGGTTTTATCGGCGGCGGTCAAAATTATAGTCCAGCACGCAGTGATTCAGGATATGCAATTCATCAGAGTAAATGCGTGTATCCTTCAGATACTGTAATTTTCGGGGAAGGAAAGAATGGGACTCAGGGGCGTGGATTTTTTATTTGGTATAATGGTTCATATCTGGGGCTTGATTTGAAGCGTCACAGTGCGAAAAACAGTAATGTTGCCTGGCTTGACGGTCATGCATCAACAATTCTTAATGCAGAGATAGAATTTACAGAAGATAATTTGAATAAATATTTCAACCCGGAAAAAAAGGATTAAAAATGAAAAAAATTTTAGGTCTGATTTGCGTGTTTATGACTGTATTAAGTCTGCACGCTCTGAATGTTAAAGATTTCGGAGCCAAAGGCGACGGGAAAACGGATGATACCAAAGCGATTCAAGCCGCTTTGAATGAAGCCAGAAAAAAAGAACTGTATTTCCGGGCGGGAGCAGATGAAGCTACCGGATGGAAAGGTCATCCGGGGCTTGGCGGTTACTGCAAGGTATATTTCCCTGCCGGAACTTATGTTATCAGCAATACGCTTGTTTATAACAGCCGCAAAATTCTGCTTGAGGCAGAAAAAGGAACCGTTATCAAACAGGTGAATCCGGAAAAAGATATTTTTTATTTTCATACAAATTTCAGGGCTCAAGTCCGTAATTTTACCTTTGACGGCGGTGCGTGTCAACTGAATTTTTTTACCGGAAACGGAGATATGTCCGGGTTGGATATTGTTAATTGTCATTTTAAAAATTCATCATCATTTGCAATACTTGGGGAAACCAGAAGACAGGGGACAAAAGTTATTGCACCGTATAAAGTTGCGTGGAACAAAGGAACTCCGGTTTTGACTCCCAATGATATGACAAATGTCGGGTATTGGGCTTTTTCATCACTTTTTACTGTCCGTAATTGTGAATTTGAAAATTGTTTTCAGGTCGGAGTATTTTGCGGAGATACGTTTTTAATGGAAAATTCAACCATAAAAATGAATGAAAAATCTTCAGATACTGCAGTTGTTCTGCGAGGCAACTGTCATATAAAAAATGTTAAAGGATTTTGGAAAACCGCAAAGCCTGAAATCAAGACATGGTTTTATTCAACAACTCAATGCAATATTATTGATTCTGAATTTGACAATTCGTCAGATAAAGGAATTTTGCTTGTATGTTCAAAGGCCAAAGCCGGGTATATTTCCAAATTTTTAACAGTTGATAATTGTAAAGTCAAATGTGCCGGAAATCCTTATAATGCAATCATCCGTATTGAAAAAGGAACTCTTCCCAATCTCATTTCAATTACCAATGTCACTGAACGTACCGGCAAAACAGTTCAGGCACTTTATTTTGATGAAGAACCGACCAAAGAACTTTTTGATAAAGAATTACGCTACAGACCGTGGCGGCTATGTCCTGACAATGAATTGCAGAAAGTCAAACTTGGCGGCAATTCTTCTTCAATCAAAACAGATTTGCCGGCATTCCTCAGGACTTTTACAGTACCTTTTATCCCTGAAAAAATCTATAAACAGGCAATGGTAAAAGCTTATCCTGTAGATTTCTGGCCGGAACTTGCAGATTATCCAAAAACATTGTATGTTAAAAAAGCTGATGAATTTGAAATTCAAAAGGCTCTCAATTCGGCAGTACCCGGTACTAAAGTTGTTATTCCTTACGGGAAAATAATTATTGAGAATACTCTTAAGGTTCCCGGCGGGGTTGCGGTTGTCGGTGACGGTTTGCCTTTGCTTATGATGAAAAAAGGTGTAAACAAACCGATCATGCAAGTTGCTGATGCCGGTAAAAACTTTATCGGAGATATTTCTTTTGCTCAAGGTTCAGAGGCTGTTATTTTTGCCAAAGATAAAAATGCAGTATCAGTAATTGAAAATTGCGGTTTTTTCAATCAGTCCAACTGCAGTGTTGTTGTGCCTGAGTCAAAAGCGGTGCGTATGTCATTGTGTGTATTCTATTCCGGAGGAGGTCTTGATTCAAGTGCGGAGCATACTGAGTTTACTGCAAATTGGATGAATAATATACCTCAAATGAATGAGAAGGCATTGTTTATAAACCGTAAAGGGGAAATGCTTTCCAAGTTTAATCTCGGAGTCCCGATTTTGCCGAGAATCAGTCTTTTTACCAGCAAGCCGGATCCAAAGAATGCTCATATTACTGATTGCGGCAATAATGTCCGCTGGTTTGATAATTACGGTAAATTGCAAATTTATCATACGCGTTTCGGCGGCGAGTTCGGCGGGATGACCCCCGTTTGGAACTTTACGGATACCGGTTCAGTATTGATTGACGGGAATTTTGTTTGGTTCAGTAATCTTTATGTCAAGCATTGTATGGTTTATTGTGTTGAAAAACCGTCTTTGGTTGTACTTAATAATCTTATCAGCTGCCGTGAAAGAAAAATCAAAGGACTTTATAATATTCATGTGAAGGATAAAATTACCGGAAAAGATATAAAAAATCCGTCATCTTTAAATGTTTATTCTTCTGCAATTATTCATTACGATAAATAATCTTTTCTACGGAAGAAGGGGGCTGCCGCAATACCTTGACGGGTGTGCGGCAGCCTTTTTTTCAGAAAAATATGTGTGGGAAAATTACTGTGCTTGAAAAATTTTTTTTGTGCTGTATATTTATGCAATATTTTTATTATGGAGGTTTTTTATGGATATGCAGTATATTCCTGTGCCGGAAGGTTTGCAGACGGCGGCTTTTGTGCTGGGACACGGTGCAAATGAACTTGTGCCGGAACTTTTGAATAAGTATTTTACCGGAAAAATTCCGTGGATCATCGCCGACGGAAATACCTGGAACGCCGCAGGTAAAAAAGTTTATGAACTGCTTGAAAATAATGGTTTCAAAAATGTTGAACCGTACATTTTCCCTGCCGACCCCAGACCGCATCCGGATTATGCAATTTCTCAGAAACTCGCAGAAATCATGCCGCAGAATGCCGTACCCGTCGCCGTCGGTTCCGGCGTTATAAATGACCTCGTAAAATGTGCCGCAGGAATAAATAATGTCCGCTATTGCTGCGTTGCAACTGCCTGCTCCGTAGATGGTTACAGTTCAAATGGCGGTGCAATGTCCGTTTGCGGTCAGAAAAAAACCGTTCCCTGTCCTGCTCCTTATGCGATTTGTGCGGATATTGACGTTTTGAAAACTGCTCCCGCTCCGATGTTTGCCGCAGGTTATGCGGATCTGCTTGCCAAAGTCCCTGCCGGTGCAGACTGGCTTATTGCTGATATCCTGGGAATTGAAGCGGTTGACCGTGAGATCTGGAGTTTGATTCAGGAACCGTTGAGAGAAAGAATTTCCGACTCATCGGATATGGGTAAAGTTTTTGCCGGTCTTGCCTCCTCCGGTTACGGTATGCAGATGTATCCTGACAGTCGTCCCGCTTCCGGTGCGGAACATATGTTCAGTCATGTCTGGGAGATGGAGGGGCTGACCTGTAATGGTGAAGAAATTTCACACGGTTTCAAAGTCGGTATCGGCGTTCTGATTGCTGTATCTTTGATGGAATATATCATAGACAATGACTTTGAAACTCTCCGTCCACGCATGAAAAAGCCTTTGAGCAAGGATGAGCGTTTTGCTGAAGTTTCCGAACTTTACAAGCGGAACTGTTACGGTAACGATCCATGCAGAACCGCCATGCAGAAATATCTTACTCCTGAAGAGACTGCAGAACGCCGTGAACTTATTGCTTCAAAATGGCATGATTTGCAAAACGCTCTCAAAAAACAGATCGTCCCGTTTGCAGAACTTAAAAAAATGCTCAAAAATGCCGACTGTCCGACCACTCCGGCAGAAATCGGCCTCGGCCGTGAACAGACTCTGCACGCAGTTCATACCGCTCAGACAATACGCATCCGTTATACAATTCTTGATTTGCTGTACGAATGCGGTCTGCTTGACGATGCCTGCAAAACTCTGGATAAACTTTTCTGAAAAACAGAATAGAACAGAGACATAAAAAAGGCTGCTGTTTACCTTTTTTTGAGGTTTTTGCAACAGCCTTGTTTGTTTGCCGGCGTAATGGTTACTTCAGTTTTTTCTGGCGGCGGAGGCGTTCCATCTGGCGGTACTGCTGCATTTTTGAGCGGAGAGACGGAGACATATTTGATTCAAACTCGCGACGCATTTGAGCGGAAGGGCGGCGTCTGTGGTTGTTATTATTGTTTTGAGATTGTGCGTTCTGAGGATTCTGCTGATTGGGCTGCTGGTCTTTTTTGACTTGAGACTGTTGATTGTTGTTATCTGATTGATTCTGATTACGGGAACGCTGGGCACGGCGGCGTTGGAATTCGGCACGGCGTTTATCCTGTTCAGCGATGCGGCGGTCGAGTTCGGCGATCTGTTCTTTTTTGGATAATTTGAAGAACCGGTCGAGACGTTCCTCCTGCTGACGCATGAAAACTTTGCGTGTATTTTCCATCATGGTACGGCGTTGTTCGGGAGACATTGACTGCATTGCTTTGCGTGCTGATTCCATTTCGGCACGGGATGGGCGGCGGGTGGGGCGGAAACTGCGGACGAAATCGTTCTGCTGTTTCGGAGTGAGTTTATTGAAATCTTTGGAAGCAAGCAGTTTTCTTGCGGCATCGGGATCTTTTTGGGGATCAGGAACTTTGACCGGTCTCAAAGCGAGCCATGCAAATACTGCACCGGCAATGATTGCCAGAGAACCGAGGGAAATTGCTGAAATTATAATGATTTTTTTCTTTTTGTCTGTATCAAATACTTCGACAACATTTTTTTCTGTACTCATTTTTTGTTCCTTGTTTTAATCCTGATAATCGCCGACGTGCATATCGGCAAAGAGTTTATTGGTTGAGCCCATGGCAGCTTTTTTGCCGTGGAAATAGGAGAAGTCGTTGGCAAGGACACGCCATGTGCCGCCGCTGCGGCTTCTGCCGCCGAGACGGTTGCCGGAGGCGGCGAAATAGTAACTCAAGCCCTCTGCGTCATAGAAAGTTTTGTCGCTTTCCCCGGCGGGAGTATCGCTGTCGATGGTAGTGTAGCTGTTTTCCGGATTTGAATCGCTGACGCAGCGGTAGATGCGGTTGTCTTTGGCAACATAATCGTCCATGGCTTCGGGGAGGTTTTCTTCGGGGAGGCCCTCTGCTGACATGGCGGTTGTTTTCATGGCATAGACATAGGGCAGGTAACTTTGGTTGTCATCGGCGTAAAGGGTCAGAGTTGTGCCGATTTGTTTCAGATTGCTGCGGCATGAAATGGCTCTGGCACGTTCACGGGCACGGTTCAGTGCCGGAAGCAGCATACCTGCGAGGATGCCGATAATTGCAATAACGACAAGCAGTTCAATAAGAGTAAAGTATTTTTTTTGCATTTTTTCCCTTTCAAAAAAGTTTTCTCTTGTTTAAACGTAACAATATTGGAAATATTGCATGTTGAAATTTAAAAAAAGACTGAAATTCATTTTTATTTACAGCCGTAAAAACTTGCTTTAATTTTTTAACGTGATATATTATAGAGTATTGTATTTTCAAAATCCTAAAAATGCAGGAGTTTATGCAATGGCAAAAGACGAATATATCAGCAATAATTTGTACCGGATGGCAAAAAATGATGCCGAAATGAACAAGACATCGGCAGCTCCTGCATCGTCTGATTTGTCAAAGGCCCAGCTGCGCCGCCTTTCGGATGTATATAATGCACGTCTGGATCTTATGGGCCGCATGGAACGTGCCGTTACCAAACTTGCCATGCTTAATGACGAACTGGAAAATTCCATTGCCAAACGCCGTCAGGCCGCTGAAAATCTGCAGAAAAATCTTGAAAAACTTCAGTCGCTTGCTGAACCGGACGGGGGCAGGGAACTGCATGAATATCTGCGTGAAGTCGAACATTTGCGTATGGAGTATTTCCGTACTGAAGCGGAAATCGAACCTTTGCTTGAAAACGTTTCCAATATCCGCAGTTCCGGCGGAGTCGGTGATGAAATAGCATCGCTGAAAGCATCTCATTTGCTGAAACTTGGTTTTTGCGGTATGCTGCCGCTGATTATAACAATGTTGATAAGTGCCTTGATTGTCGGAGCGGCAGTCATTCTGGCAATGAAAATATAAGGATTTTTGCTATGTGGAATTACAATAAAAAAGTTATGGATCACTTTCTCAATCCCCGAAATGTCGGCGAAGTTGAGAATCCGGACGGTATCGGTGAAGTCGGCAATATCAGCTGCGGCGATGCCCTTAAATTTACTTTCAAACTTGATGAAAACGGCAGAATCGCTGAAGCCAAGTTCAAAACTTTCGGCTGTGCCAGTGCCATTGCTTCAAGTTCCGCACTTACTGAACTTGTCAAAGGCATGACTCTTGAAGAAGCCGCCAAAGTTACCAATAATGATATCATCAAAATCCTCGGCGATCTGCCGGAGGAAAAAATGCACTGCTCCGTAATGGGTATGGAGGCTCTGCAGGCGGCGATTGCTGATTACAAAGGCGAAGTCCTTGAAGAAGGTATTGACGAGCATGACGGCGTGCTTGTCTGCAAATGCTTCGGTGTTACTGATACCAAAATCCGCCGTGTAGCCCTTGAAAATGATCTGCACAAGGCTTCAGATATAACTCATTACTGCAAAGCAGGCGGTGCCTGCGGCTTCTGTCTTGACAAAATTCAGGAGATTCTGGACGATTTGCATAATGAAAAGAAAGTTGAAGCTCCGAAAACTGTCGAAAATTCTTTTGAAAAACTTCCCTTTGTGCAGAAAGTTATGAAAATCCAGGAAATTATCGACCGCGAAATCAAACCGCTTCTGGAACAGGATGGCGGCAGTATTTAACTGATTGATGTTCAGGGCAATAAAATCGTTGTCCGTCTGCAGGGACGCTGTGCCAACTGCCCCGCTGCAGGTGCAACTTTGAAACATACAGTCGAAGATAAACTCCGCGAATTTGTCTCTCCCGATCTGGAGGTGGTCTGTCCATGAATGAAGAAATGAAAATCGTCTATCTCGACAATAATGCCACCACCCGTGTTGCTCCTGAAGTTGTTGAAAAAATGCTTCCGTTTTTCACTGAACGTTACGGCAATCCTTCCAGTATCCACTCTTTCGGCGGCAGTGTCATGCCTGAAATCGAAGATGCACGCCGTGCCGTTGCTGAACTTATCGGAGCGGATTTCCGCAACAAAGATAATGTTGCAACAGAGATACTTTTCACCAGTTGTGGTACAGAATCTGACAATGCGGCGATTTTGAGTGCCCTTGCCACCCGGGACGGCCGCAGAAAAATTGTTACCAGCCGTATTGAACATCCGGCAATTCTCTCTCTTTGCAAAGAACTTGCACGCAAAGATTATGAAATTGTGACAGTCGGTGTTGACGGGCAGGGCAGAGTAAATCTTGACGATTTCCGCAATGCCGTCGATGAAAATACTGCCATAGTTTCGATGATGTGGGCAAATAATGAGATCGGTAATATTTATCCGGTTGAGGAAATTGCTGAAATCGCCCATGCCAAAGGTGCGTTGTTTCATACTGACGCAGTTCAGGCTGTCGGCAAAATTCCAATCGATATGAGCAGAAATTCCATTGATTTTCTGAGTTTGTCCGGACATAAACTTCATGCTCCCAAAGGTGTCGGCGTATTGTACGTCCGCAGAGGCGTACGCTTTCATCCTTTCCTTATCGGCGGTCATCAGGAGATGGGACGCCGCGGAGGCACTGAAAATGCCGCTTCTGTCATCGGTCTCGGTGAAGCCGCACGTTTGGCAAAAGCGACGATGGATCAGGAAGTCATCGAACTTGCAGAACTCCGTGACCGTTTGGAAAAAGGTCTGCTTGAACGTATTCCGAAAATCCGCATAAACGGCGACATTCAGAGCCGTCTCCCCAATACATCCAGCGTAAGTTTTGAGTTTATTGAAGGTGAATCAATTCTGATGCTTCTTGATGCATTCGGGATTTGTGCTTCAAGCGGCAGTGCCTGTACTACCGGCAGTCTGGAACCGTCACACGTCCTCCGTGCGATGGGGTTGCCATATACTGCGGCACATGGAACTATCCGTTTCAGTTTTTCACGTTACAACAGTGTAGAAGATGTGGATTTTGTGCTTGAAAAACTTCCGCCGGTCATTGAGCGTCTGCGTCAAATCTCACCGTATTGGAGTGAAAAATAATGGTTGCCCCCGCGAATAATCCTTTCGGCAAAGCCGAACTTGAATATCCTGTTGAATGGAGTTTCCGTATTATCGCTGTTGCCGCTCAAGCCGACAGTGTTTTTGAAGCGGTACAGAAAGTTGCGGCAGGATGCAAAGTTGTAAAGCCTCTCGAATTGACTTCAAAATCAAAAGAGGGAACTTATCAGACCATGACTTTTGCCGCTGAAATAGCCTCTCATATTGAAATGGAGATGCTCGACGGTGCTTTGAAGGCGATTCCCGGAGTAAAAATCGTTATATAAAATAAAATAAAGAAAATAACATCAGGGGCTGTTGCAAAACTGTTTTGTGGGAAAAAAACCTTTTTGAAATGCTATATTCCCAATATGGGGAGATAACTTATTTTGTGCTTTTTTGCAGGGGCTTACGCCGCCCCTGCACCCGGCGCCGGGTACGACCCGGTGCGATGAGACGCTGGTGCGTGAATGTCGGCGGCTGTGTAGTGTTTAGCTATTTTTTCGGCGGAATGTTCGATTGCTCCTCCCCTTTTTTTAGGGAATGAGCAATCAAATCTTCCGCCGGATTAGCCACATCAGGGGTATGCCGCTCGTTGCTGTCGCAACTCACTATACCCCCGAACCCCCTCAATTTTTTTTTATTATCAGTCAATGTTTAGTACACAGCCAAATAAATTAAAGAAAATAACATCAGCCTGCAAATTGTAATAGATTTGCAGGCTTTTTTTGTGCTGAATTGTAAAAAAGTTTGAATATTTTTATTTTTTTTCTTGACAAAAGGCATATTGTGGTGTATAGTTATACTGTTGTATAACAATACAACAGTTTTATGAGGTGTATCATGAAAAAAATAAAAATCAGTAGAATATTGATGGATATTGACGGTACGATGACATGGTATACAGGTGTCCGTGCGAGGTCAAATCTGATGCTGCAAATCTTGGCTGAAATGCTTATGGAACAGTATGGAACTGATAAAGAAACTGCAATGGAACGGATTTTAAACTGTGGGGATACAGCCACGCAGTGCCTGTCTGAATTTTTACCTTCATTGAATATTTCTGCTGAAAAATATTTTGCTGCAGTCAGAGATGAATTATCGGAATCGATTTATATTCCTGAGGATACGAAAATTTTTCTTGAGAAGATGAAAGAAGCCGGCATTCCGGTTTGTACAGCTACAACCAATTCGATTTTTGCAACGCGGATAAAACTTGCAGTTGGCGGTTTGGCGGATATTGACGGCAGTCCGTATATTTCGGGGTATCATCCGGGGTGTGAATTTGGTGATCCTGAGGGGAAATTTTCTGCACATTATTTTCCGGCGATTTTGGAGAAGCATAAATACGCTCCGGAAACCTTGATGATGATCGGCGATGAAGTTGAGCATGATTTTTATCCTGCGTTGAAAGCCGGGATACGTTACGGAGTTGTGATTGACCGTAAACAGAAAGAACGTCTGATTGCAAAAGACGGCGGAATTTTTATATCTGATTTGAGAGTCCTTTTAGATTTATTGGAGATTTGATAATATGAACGGCCGCAGTTTTTTATTTGGAGACAAAATGGTAAGTTATGACAGTTTGCCGGTTTTTCCGTTGAATTGTCTTAATGAAATTCCGGATGATTATGTTTATGAAAAACTTCCTAAAATAAAATCTTTCCGCGAGAAAATGTCTGATAATTTGGCTGTAGCAGCGGAAATTGAAGCTCAGTTTGCTTTGGCAGAGGAACGTTTGCATTTGCGTGTGACTTGCAGGAATTTTGCGGCACAAGAATTACCGATGTGCGATTTTTATGATGATTGGGTATTTGATAATTCGATTGAGTTTTTTATCGGCAGCGGAGAGCAGGTCTATCAGTTTCAATTGAATGCCAAAGGCGGCAGTGTTCTTTTTGTAAACCGTCAGGTTACACCGATGCCGGAGGGGTGTATAACTTCAGGAAGAGTTGTTCCCGGATATTGGCAAGTTGATTTTTCGATTCCGGCAGAAACTGTTTTGCGGGATGGTGAGGCGATTTTTAAAATTGCCGCTGTTGATATAAGTTCGATTTTGGGACCACAGTATTATTGGACATTGAATAATCCTTTTGACGGTTATGGTCTTTTGAAAACGGGGGCGAAGGAGGCTGATCCGGTCTATGCGGGAGAGGGTGCATATGAACCGGATTGGAATATGTTCCGCAAGATGGCATTATCTGCTTATCGTGTTTGTAAATTGCCTCTGCCTCAACTTGCAGAACCGTCAGCTATCCGTGGGGCTTTGCATGATGTATTGCCGCTTATCCGGCCTGTGAGTAATGAAATTCCGGAAGTTGATTTCGGATGCAGAAATGGAGTTATACGTCCGATTTCCGGAACAAATTTCGGTCCGAAAATCACTACGCAGTCGCACTTTGATTGGAATGAA
Source organism: Lentisphaeria bacterium (assembly GCA_017502435.1). GTDB lineage: Bacteria > Verrucomicrobiota > Lentisphaeria > Victivallales > Victivallaceae > RGIG5270. The sequence goes on along the minus strand of JAFVUZ010000265.1, from coordinate 5,808 downwards.
ATTTACCGTAAAATCGGTTTTTCAAGTGTACGTCTGCATGACATTCCATTGTCTGAACCGGGGTCCCGTATGGTGGATACGACTTTTGTTTTTCCGTTAAAAAAAGCAGATCCGACAAATCCTGATAATTATTATTTTGAGCAGACAGATTATTATTTTCAAAATACCATGTCCGTCGGAGCAGAGATTTATTATCGGCTCGGAGTGAGTATTGATCATGGGAAAAAACATTTTGTTGCAAGAATGCCGCATGATTTTGAACATTATGCAGAAGTTTGTGCAGGTATTGTGCGGCATTACAATCATGGCTGGGCGGATGGATTTCACTTTAATATAAAGTATTGGGAAGTGTGGAATGAACCTGAGTCAATAGAGATGTGGAACGGCACTTTTGATGATTATCTGGATCTTTTTGTTACAGTTTATAAACGTTTAAAAAGTGAATTTCCGGATATAAAAGTTGGCGGCTGCAGTGCCATGTCGCTGAATATTCAACTTTTTCGCAGGATGGCAGAAAGGTGTGCTCAAGAGGGGATAACTCCTGATTTTATCTCATGGCATCATTACAGTTCAAATATGGAGGGAATGATTTTCCAGCCGTATGCTGCAAGGTTTATTGCGGATGCACTTGGTCTTGAAAATACGGAACTTCATTTGACAGAGTGGCATTATATCGGTATCGGGCCGGGAACAGAGGCGGGATATAATGATATGGGAGGAATTGACTCTGCTGCATGGACTGCCGGAGTTATTATGAATTGGCAGGATTCTCCGCTTGATCTTTCGCATTTTTATCATGCCGGATTCGGACCTTACGGTATTTTCGGTAATTACCGTGAATTGAAAAAGATATATTATGCACTTTGCGGATGCGGGGATATGCAGAAACGTTATAATTTGCGAGTGAAAAATTCTGCAGTTCCGCATGGTTCCGGATTGCTTGCCGGTCTGGATGCAGACGGCAATGGAATGGTGCTTTTCAGTTGTTTCAAAAATAGTGCTGACTGCGTTAAACTTAAAATAAAAGGTATTCGTGAAAATGCGGATGTTCAGGTGTATGTGCTTGATAATGAAAATGATATGAAGTGTGTTGAATATACTCGTTGCGGAGATTTTTTTGTGATTTCTAAATCTTGCGGCAGTGCAGTATTTAAGATGTTGTTTAAAAATAATTTTTAGCAGAAAGGACAATTTATGAAAAAACTTTTTACTCTTATTGAATTGTTGGTTGTTATTGCTATCATCGCAATTCTCGCAGGAATGCTGCTGCCTGCGTTAGGTCGTGCACGGGCTGCAGCTCAAGGGTCTGCGTGTTTAAGTAATATGAAACAGTTTTATCAGTATTGGAATTTTTATGCAGATGACTATGATGATAATGTTATAGGGTGCAAGATTGCTTATAATAAACCCACGGCAACCTCAAAACTTTTCTGGTATGAATTTATGTATTATGAATCAGAATTGCCGAGGAAGTATCTTACTGATTTGACGCTTGGCACAGCTTCTTCTGCCGGATATGATTTTAAATTATTGAGATGTCCTGCTGATAAGAAGAATACTGGTGCAAATATGAGTTTAAGATCTGCTGTGTCTTATGCATATAACAGATATTTCGGTACAATTTCACTTTCAAATGGAGATCAGTCAAGATCCGTTGAATATCTCAGAAAAAGAACTGCCGCAGTGAATAATATTTCACAGATTCCGATTCTCGGTGAAAAATGGACTTGTTATAATCCTGTATTGTATACTGAACCTGATAATCAGATCAAGGTTTTTGTGTATAATGATAATACAAATTTGAGTATTGGAGAAAATAAGGCTCATTCCGGCGGGGCATCTCATCTGATGATGGATGGCCATGCGGAAATTATAAATTATGGTTATTTTTATAAAAACGGCAGTAAATATACGACTCAGAACTGGCGTGGAAATTTAACTAAACTTACAACAAATCATTGATAACATAATTGAAAAAGGAAAAACAGAATGAAAAAAATTCTTACGCTGGGATTTTTATGCTTGTTTTGCGGAACTTTTGCCGCAGAATATCACTCAAAAAGTCTTGAAGAAAAAACAAAACATAAAGATTTGACTTTTGCTTTGACTTTTGATAATTGGACAGTCAACGCCAATAAAGCCAAAGGGAATCCGCTTTCAACTACCATGAAAGATACCGGCTTGAAAATCCGCGGAGAAATCGGTTTCGACGGATTGCAGGCATTCCGTCCGCTTCCCGGAGAGGATTTGAAGTTTGAAGTTGTTAATAACGTTGACCCTCATGAAGGAACTATGAGTGTCTGGAGCAAACTTGATTATAATCCTGCTGAATATCCCAAAACCAGAGGTAATACATCTCTTGCCGGACTTTTTTTTAAAAACGGTAAAGATTATATCCGCTTCAATCTCTATGTTTTCCGTGGTGACATCGTTATTGAATGGTGGAGTTCCGCTCCGCCTGCAAATCATACCGGTATGGCTCGCGTTATGGGCCCGATCAAAAATATCAAAAAAGATCAGTGGTTTCAGGTCGTTACAACTTGGAAAAAAGACCGCCTTGCACTTTATGTCAATGGTGAAAAAATCGGAGAGACCCGCTTGAAACCCAAATACAAAATGACTGTAAACCTCAAGCCCGATAATAAACAGTCTTTCATTGCAGTCAAAAACCGGTTCTATGAAGATAAGCACAAATGGGCCATTGCTGTTGATGATTTTATGCTTTATTCACGTGAATTTTCCGCTATCGAGATCCAGCGTGACTATCTGGCCCTCAAAAAAGATAAGGGCAACAAAATTGTTTATGACTATGAAGCATCCCTTCATGGTGTGGTAACTGATAAAGTTTCCAAACTTGATAAACTTGAGGCTGAATTTGATCTTTCTTCGCTGCCGGAAAATTATGCTGAACAGCTTAAAGCCGGAAAACTTAAAATGGATTATGTCCTTTCATGTCCTGACGGCAAAGACCGCAAAGGCAGCTGGACTTTCAGTAAAAAAGCAGAATGCCGTTATTTTGACGGAATCACAACTGTCGGTGATTATATCCTTAAAACCACTCTTGACGGCAAAAAATTCCATACCGCAAAAATCCGTCGTCCGGATCTCTCTTTTGCCTATAATAATTTCGGTAAATATGATGATGTGCCGGATGTTTTCAAGGGCTTTGCCGTCGATAACCGTACCGTAAAACTTTGGAACCGTGAATATAAATTCGGAGCAGGTCCGCTTCCGGAATCAATTACCATCGGTGCTAATGAGATTTTCAATGCAGTTCCTGCACTGCTTGTTAACGGAAAATCTCCGGTTTGGACCGCCGGAGATGCAGAAGTTACCAAAAAGTTCGTTGTTTATAAGGGGTCCGGAAAAATTGACGGCGGTACGATCGAATATGCCACCAAGGTTGAATTTGACGGGATGATCCTTTTCAACTGGACAGTCAAGGGCAAACCGGTAATCAAAGATATGGAACTTAATTGGCAGCTCAAAAAAGAGTTCTGTCAATATCTTATGACTCCGCAGGTCGAACAGGAAGATAAATCTGAATTTTCTTATGTATTTCCGTTCGCTTCTCCCCGCGGAACACAACTCTGGCTGACCAGTGAGAAAAAAGGCGGATTTTCTTATTCAATGATCAATGATGCAAACTGGATCTATGATGCAGATAAACCGGTGCTTTTTGTTAATAAGGACAAAGGGTTGTGCCGTGTTGTCATGATCGGCGGCAAAGGTGAAATAAAAATGCCGGAAGATACTTCTTATTCTGCCTGTTTTATTGCCACTCCGACCCGTCCGTATCCGAAAAAGATCCGTGCTATCCGTTACGGGGATTATACCAAAAGAAAATATCAGCGTTTCGGTTTGACTATGAATGCCGGATTGGACGGAATCTTTACATTTATTCCGCATCCGACAGATTTTGAATACCGTATGCGTATATTCCCGCCGAATGCTTATACCTGCTATGGTGCTGCCGACTCACTGACTGAAGCCAGTGATATTGCACATTATTTCCGTAAATATGCCGCCTTGCCGGGAGCAACTGTTTACAAAATGAACGCTCTTCTGACTACTGACGTCCCCGGGAAATATACCAAAACCGCTTATAATACAGTTTCTTTCTGCGGTAAAACCGGCATTATTTATGACTACTATCTCTACAATCAGAATCTTATGTTCAATCATCCTTACGGGGATCGTATTGCCTGTATCAATTATGATTTGATTGGGAACGGCCAGTGCAGTAATCCTTTGCATGGATGCAGTTTTGTTGACCGTTTCGGGCGTACAATAAATTCATTTTCACTTTTGAATAAACGTGAACTTGCCATGCGTACACTGGCATTTACCCATGCAAATGATCGGACATTGGATCTGCATTGTCAGAATCTTTTCAATCCAATTATTCACGGAATGTGTGATACATGGAGTACCGGAGAACAGCTTGATGCAGTCTGCAACCGTACACTTTTCGGATATACAGATGTTGTTCCGGAAAAAGTTTACCGCACTGAATTCAACCGTGATGTTCTCGGCGTCCGTGTAATTGCTTCACCCCAATTGTCACAAGCGGGCAGGGGATATGTTCATCGGGATAAAAATATTTTCTATTCCGAAGCAATGCTTTCTGAATGGCTGGTGCACGATATTGAATTTCAGTCCATCTGGATGCATATCAAACCGGCCCGCAAAGTCTGGGATATTTATGAAAATTATCATATGGGTAACCGGTCGGTTGAATGCTGGAAATTTTATGAAAAAGATAATCCGGTAAAAAGTCTGACTTCTGATATCCGGGTTACAACCTATAAGACTCCGAGAGCTTATCTGCTGGTCGTATCCAATAAGCACAAAGAGGCCAAGAATGCTGTTATTGACGTTTCAAAAATCCGCAAAGATGGTATCGCTTTTGCTGAAGAATACTGCAATGCGGAAATCAAAGAAGATGCCAAAGGCAATTTGACACTTACTTTGCCGCCGCGTTCATTCCGGATTATCGTTACTCCGAAATGCGGATTTTATCCTTATACTGATTCGTTTGAACGCAGCTGGGAAATTTCATTGCCGAAAAATTCCGATACAATGTTCCATCTGGACCACAAAGACGGTAATCCTGAAGCTCCGTCGCTGTTGTATGAACGCGGTCCCTCCGGCAAGAACGGCGGTTCGATTTTTGAATCATTCCCTGCTGTTCCCGGCAAAAAGTATACTTTTTCATTCAATGCCAAAACTGAAAAAGGGCAGTTTATGGCAATTGTGATGAATGGACTTGATTCAAAAGGGCAATTTCTCAAGAATGTTAAAAATTTCCCGCTCCGCCGTATAAAAATGACTAAGGACTGGAAGCGTTACAGCTTTACCGTTGAAGTTCCGTCTGATGGAAATTGGCAGAATTGCAAACGGTTGAGACTGATGATTTCTGTCGCCGGAGCAAATTCAAAAACATGGCTTGACGATTTCACTGTTGAAGAAAAATAAAGGAGCTTTTTTTAAAACAACTTCCGATAGTTTGTATTTTGTCATGTTGTTTGAGGTTGTTTTTCATATTTTTATCCTTTCTGTTGGGGGTTTGGTTTTTCAGTTTTTTGCTTTTACACGGCATCCGCCTTCGCACAAGGCTACGGCGGGACAAGCAGCCGTTGGCGGATGGCTGGGCATGACGTACAATAGGGAATTTAAGGAATTTAGGGAGTTTAGGGAATTTGCCGTTGACTGCACTCTGAGTCAAGCATATATCTGCGCTCCCGCGTAACTCCTACCGCCTTCTGCACCAGCTTGACAGCCGGACTTTTCGGACGGAGCAGACCT
>JAFVUZ010000264.1 GCA_017502435.1 Lentisphaeria bacterium | reverse complement strand
GGCTGTACCACCACCGCCCAGAACCTCTCCCGGTTTCTGAAGAAAAAATAAAATGAATTATCCGACGACACAATCTTCTCTATTGGAAAGAGTACCACAAGGCAACATTGCTCAATAGGTATTTCTATTGTCCATGATCCTAACTTTGGAAGTATCTTTCTTAAAGGTCGAAGTTTGAATTTTTTCCTGCAGTTTTTCGTAAAACAACTCATCATCAATCGGCAAATCAACTCCACGGCCCAACCAGCTGGAAAGAAGCATTGCATTGGATATTTCAAGGCTGTTTATTCCTTCGTTACCAGGAGCAATAAGCGGAATACCTGTCAAAATGGATTCAACGAAATTTTTGATAATACCGTTATGATCCTCTTTTTCTCCTTTTACAGCGATTTCACATTTCCAACTTTCCGGTTCACCGAAACCATCCTGATATTCGCGGTTGAATTTACGCTCTGATATGCGGGTCCGCCAAAAAGTCAATTTATCATTCTCCATGACGATTTTACCATTGTCTCCTGCAATTTCAAAACGGTTGCTGCCTGGAGCTTCGCCAGTGGATGCGATAAACACCCCGGTTGCTCCATTGGCATATCTGACATAAGCGGTAACGTCATCTTCGACTTCAATATTATGGTATTTACCATAACTGCAGAATGCATGAACATGTACCGGTTTGCCGCAAATCCACTGCCAGAGGTCAAGTTGGTGCGGACATTGATTTATCAATATTCCCCACTCCTTCACCTTTCCAAGTGCCACGCCAAACTCCGGCATCGTAATAACTTTGCGGACGATACCATTGAGTTGTGATCCAGTTGCAGCGTTTAATATCGCCCAATTCACCGGATTGAACAATATCTTTCAGTTTTACGTGGATCGGATGAGTCCTCTGATTGAACATGATGGCGAAAGTTTTGCCGCTTTTTTCGGCGGCATAATTCATTTCCCTGACATTTTTTGTAAACACTCCGGCAGGTTTTTCAATAAGCACATGCAGATCATTTCTGAAAGCCTTTATTGCCAAGTCGGGATGAAAATAGTGTGGAGTTGCCACTATAACCGCATCGACAGAACCGGATTGGAGCATTTCATCAATATTCTCAAACAGTTTTGCTGTTCCGGAAATATCCTGTCTTATTCTTTGCAGATTATCTTTATTTGTATCGCAGACCGCTGCCAATTCGGCATTGGGAATTTTATGATCAGCCAAAGATCTGGCGTGATTTATCCCCATCGCTCCGCAACCTATAAGCCCTATACGAATATTTTTCATAAAAAGACCTTTTTATTTGAATGTATTTCCAAAGCCGCTTCAGGCAGAGATCTTTTCATTTTACCGATGCAGTAACCGAATCCCGGAGCGTTGAGAGTGGAAATATCAACTTCCCCGTTACGCCGCTTGTATATTCCCGGATGTACTTCTGCTTCAGGCAGGGATGCTTCCGGATAGAACTGCATCCCGTTAGTTTCCACACCGGCAATCGTCCCGACATGAGCTGCAAGCAAACAATGAGGGATTTGTGCCAGCATCGGATTGGTAAGATCCTGCACCATCAATGTCATACCATGAGCTTTTGCCCAGCAGGCACTCAGAATCGCTCCGGTTTGAGTTTTGCAGGTTTTTAAGGCAACTCCGCTCCACCCAAGTTTACGTCCCAGTTTGATCAAATGCCAATCATGGCAGCTTTCATCCATAAACAACGGTTTTCTGGCAGAAACACTGTGTACGTCGATCTGATTGCTTTCCAAATCATAGGGGAATGGTTGTTCCACATACAAAATCATGCCGTAAATCCGGGGATATTCCTGCATAAGACGGTCGAGGATAGTGTTGACGTAAACAACATCTGTAACCGTACAGTTAAAGTCCGTTGTCAGCCAATCAACATTTTCTTCTATGGCGATTTGCCCAACTTTTACCAAGCGGTCAAAATCCCATTG
>JAFVUZ010000263.1 GCA_017502435.1 Lentisphaeria bacterium | reverse complement strand
TTTTCATAAAAAATCCTTTCTGTTAAATTATGTGGTAATGCGGGGGCGAAGAAAAAACTTTTTTGCAAAAAAGCTTTTTTCTTCTCCCCCGCACCCCCTCATCTTTTTCAAAAAACTCTTGTCAAAATACGCTTTTTCATTTATTTCATAAATTTCAAAAGCGTATTTTTAATATTTTGAAATTTCTTTCATTCACGACACAAGGGGTTCGGGGAGAAAAGAACCTTTCCTTAAAAGGTTTTTTCTCCCCGAAAAATCATCCTTTTACAGCTTTAACTATTTCTTCAGCGTCTTGGCGGATGTCGGCGAGAGATTTTCCGGCTTTATAGAGGGCGCTGCCGATACCTACGCCGCAGCAGACTTTCATAAAGTCGGGGATATTGTTTGAATTTACGCCGCCGACAGCCATGATTGGGGTTTTGATGACAGCTTTCAAATCTTTGACGTAAGAGGGTCCGAGGCAGGCGGGGAAGAGTTTCAAATAATCTGCACCGGCTTTGATGGCGGCAAAACCTTCGGAGGCGGTGAAAAAACCGGGAATTGAAAGCATGCCGAGTTTTTTGGTTTCTTTGATAACATCGGTGTCGGTGTTGGGAGAGATGATAAAAGTTCCGCCTGCTTTATGAACGTTGTTGACATCTTCAACGGTCAGAACTGTTCCTGCACCGACTGCCATTCTCTTTTTGCAATGTTCAGAAGCAATGGCAATGCTTTTGACTGCATCGGGTGAGTTGAGGGGGATTTCGAGAAGGCGGATACCCGCTTCATAGAGAGCATCGCAAACCGCAGTAACTTCAGCATTGGTAATGCCCCGCAAAATCGCAACTGCGGGACATTCAGCCATAAATTTTTCAAACTGTTCTTTCATCGCTGTACCCTTCCTGAAGCAGAACCTTTCATGAGATTGACGACTTCACTGCATGAAGTGTAATTGTAATCGCCGGAAATGGTGTGTTTTAAGGCACTGGCGGCAACAGCGAAACGGATGGCAGTTGCAGGTTCACAGTATTCGTCAGAGTTGAGGGCGAAAATCAAACCGGCACAGAAAGAGTCGCCGCCGCCGAAACGGTCAACGATGTCACGGATTTCATACGGTGAATAATTTCCGTCTTCAGCAAGCGGTGCGAAATGTGCCTTTTTCGTTGTGCAGTCATAAAGCATACCGCCCCAGTTGTTGTGGTCGGCGGAAATACTTTCACGCAGGGTAATTGCGACAAATTTTGCTTTGGGGAACTTTTCTGAAAGCTGTGAAGCAACATCGGCATAACCTGCAATGTTGAGTTCGCCTTTGTCAATGGCGGTGTCTTTGGCATTGATACCGAAAACGTCGGAAGCGTCCTCTTCATTGCCGATAATGATGTCGGCAAAAGGAACGATTTGAGACATACAGCACCGGGCAAGTTCGTTTTTGGCAGTACCGGCTTTCCAGTTCCAGAGTTTTTTGCGGTAATTGAGGTCGATTGAAACGGTAATGTTCATTTCAGCGGCTTTTTGGGCAATGGCAAGCGTGCTTTTGAAAGCATTTTCAGTGAGAGACGGAGTAATACCGGACAAATGCAGATGAGTAACGCCGTCAAGCATTTTTTCAAAGTCGTAATCTTCCGGAGCGAGCATGGAAATAGTTGAACCTTCACGGTCATAAACAACATTTGAACCACGCATATTTGAACCGTGTTCAGCGTAATAAACGCCCATTCTGCCGCATTTTGCGTAATTTATACGGCTGACATCACAGCCAAGACCTGCAAGTTGGGCGGCAAATGCTTTGACGATGGGATTGTCAGGCAGTGCAGTAAGATAGCGGCTTCTGCCGCCGAGCATGGCAATCGAGGCACAGACGTTGGCTTCGCCGCCACCGAAAGTGGCATCAAGAGAACCGGGGATAACCTGGGCAAAACGTTTTTTTCCCTGCGGAGCGAGACGCAGCATTACTTCACCGAAACCGGCAATACAAAAATCTTTCATAATATTCTCCTTTATTTTATAAAAAGCATACAGTTAATATATAACCTAAATCATAAAAATCAAGGATAATTGATACATTTTGGTACAGCAAAAAATAAGGCTGCAGCCAAACCTCAAAAAAAGGCAGGCGGCAGCCTCATGCAGCAAATCAATTTATCAATTCTTACGGAGATAAATTTTGCCCTGTTTCCAGTTCAATGTCCGCGGAGCCGGCTGATATGTCGGATCAACAGACGGTTTTTTGCTGAAGAACTTGAGCGTGAAACCACCTTCTCCACTGACATTCTGAGCAGCGATGACGACCAGATTGTAACCTTTTTTCATGGTAACTTTCTGATATGACATTTTCTGCTGACGGCTCAGGACTTTGCCGTTGATTGCGAGAGTTGCAGGACAATCTGCAGCAAACAACAAATAAACTTCAGCATCTTCAGGTACGTTTACATAATATGCCATCAAACCTGACTGTCCTTTGGCGATACCGTAATTTGAAATGGAACACCAGATTCCGCCATAGAATGCCTGCCATTCAAGTTTATCCGTTTTTTTGGGGGGAATGGTCTGCAAAAGCTGATTGAGATTGCCGTAATAGACGGACCGTTTGGGCGGAGCAGGTTCTTTTGCCATGCGTGAAACTTCGGTGATAGAGGGAAGTTTGGCTTCGATTTCAGCAAAATCAGCAAAAGGTCCGGCAGCAAGCAGCACCGGAGAAACGAAATTATTGAATGCAAACGGTCCGTTTTTCTTAGGTCTGGTGTTGTTGCGGACATAATTTATCCAGCCCGGAGTGGCTTTGGGAGACGGATATTTTTTGACATATTCGGTCTGCCATTTCTGATGTTTTTCAGCCAGAGCGGCGATTTCAGCTTTGACTTTGTCAATATCTTTTCCCTGATAGAAAAGGAAAGTCAAACCGCGGTCTGCATCAAATTCGTATTTGTTATTGACCAACTTGATTTTTTTGCCGCTGAAACATTCAAGAACTTCATCTGAAGTCGGGAAAGTTATGACGTGTTTTCCCTTAAAAGAGGTATGAACTGAAGTAAATTCCGCACGTTCAAAAATTACATCGCCCTGCTTGTTTTTGATATGACATCCGGCTTTGACAGCAATAGCACGGAGGATGTCGGCAGGCAGAGAAGTGCTGGAACTGTAATAAGCGGTCCAATTTTTATTCTTTTTCATACCGAAACGGACTCCGCCATCGGCGGAAGATGCCAGGGCAACAGCATCTTTATCAACGACAGACCAGCCTGTAAGGTTAGTTCCGGACTGTAAAGAAACAGGATCAACGACAGCAAGTTCGCCGGGCTGAACCTTGGTTCTGGCACCGAAATTCAATTCACTGCCGGAAATTCCGAGATATTTTTTCAAATTTGCTTCATTGGATTTGAGAATGACATTGCCCCATTTTGCCTTTGCTTTGCGGCTTGCCATTTTGATAGAAGTCAAATCGTAAATATTTTTAACTGCATCGGGGTTATCATAAGTCAAATCGATTGCACCTGCATCGTAAAGAAATACGATCGAACGGTTATTGGATTTGATTCTGTCGATTCCCTTTCTTTCACGTTCGCCGAGGGCACGGATGTTGAGGAAAATGACCAGTTTGTATTTGTTGTAGATTTCAGGCTTGAGGAAGTCGCTCAATTCATAGAAGTCAAAGTCTGCTCCGATAAAAGGAAGTGATTTTTCACGCATTTCAGTCGGATTGGCGAACCAGTTGCCGTAAAGCTGACTTTCCTGATCGGAAACAACGGCGATTTCAGATTTGCGTTCAGAGCCGAATTTGCGGACGACGTCACGCATATTTATCAAGCGGGTAAGTTCACGTCGGAATTCAGGATGAGTGAACCAGCGGCCGCCGAATTCCATCAGATAGCCGTTGTAGCCTTTGAGAATAGCATTTGTTCCGTGACGGCGGAACTGCTGTGCAGATTTTTCCGGAGTGGGAGCGGGCTGTCCCTGCCCTGCCGGAGCACCGTAAACGCTATGAGTACGGAAATCGTCTTCAGCAATGAAGATTTTTTTGTGCAGCTGGATTGAATTATGCACCGCACGGTTGGGCGAATGGCCGCCTGCCTGACGCAAAGGATAGGGAGCAGGAGCATTCAAAAAGTCAATGTCGGGACAATTCAGCAGCTGATTGACAAAAACTGTACCGTTGATATTCATGGTGTTGAGATTGGAGAGGATTTCAGCACCGGCAAGCAGTCTGCCGTTGGAAACGGTTTTGATAACTTTTGCAAAATACTTTGCGGCATTGGTTACAGGCAGGTTCAAAACCTGATAATAGTCTGAGACTCTGGTATTGGGTTTCAATCCGCCTTTGCGGCGTTCTTCGCGGGTGGGCAGACGGAAAAGGTCTTCTTTGTCCTTGGCGTTATAGCGTTTCATGAGTTCGGGGAATTTTGATTCTCCGTATTTATTATAGAGAAAATTTCTGAAAGCCTCCTGACGGGTTTTGCTGTAATCCCAGAAGAATCTGCCGTCTTTGTAATACCACCATTCACCGGTGTACATGGCGGCGATATCGACACCTACGACTTGAGAAGCATAGGGTGCTTTGCCGACGAGTTCGAGGAATTTGCGGAGACGTTCAGCGACATAAAGTTTCCATTCTGTAAGGTAATTGGCATGAACATCTTTGTTTTTCCAGATGACATTGCCGTTTGGTTCAGCCAGCAATGCGTCGGGATAGAGTTTTTTGTATTCATCGCCCTCAAAAGATGCCCACATACGAATGATGATTTTGGCATCAGGAGCAGAAGCGAGCAATGCTTTGACATTGGTATCAAATTTTTTAAAAATTACCTTGGGGTCGGTGATGCGGGGATTTTTGATATTGTATATCCATTTGGAATCCACATACTGAATATCGACAAAAAATGTATTGATACCTGCTTCACGGAGCTGACGTGCAGAAAGCGGATTGCCGTTGGTCGCACTCATGAGCTGCCCTTGAAACAAAGTTACGGGCTGACCGTTGGAAACGATGATTGGCATTCCTTTGTCCCAGATGATTTTATTTTCGGGGAAATTGTAATTTTCGGTGGGAGGTTTCAGCAATTCTTCAGCAGTTTTCAGATGGCGTTCACAGCGGAAACTGGTGTGTTTCTCCAGAAACAAATCCTCATCCACCGGCAATTTACCGGCAAATGCGGACAAAGCCGCAACTGCCGCCGACAGCATTAAAATCTTTTTCATTTTCAATCCTTTTATGTATTTAAGTTAAGAATAGTATTTCATATCAGAAGGGCCACGGAACTTTACCTTTGCCACTGCCTTGATTAGCATATACATATATTTGAGTGCTGATTTTCTTCATTGACGTTTTCTGAATCTGTTCAATGTGTCCGTCTTCAAAAGATGCATTGAAATAAGTTCCGTGCCGATATGAAACTACCATTTTATCAATAGTTGATACTGCGGCACTTATACGCCAAAAACCTGATTTCGTATAATCTGCATCACCAAGCAGCATACGCATCGAGGGAGATTGTTTTAAAATACTTGCTTTCGGCCATGATGCCGCTTTAGTAAAATTATACATTCTGACATAATGATTCATGCCGAAATCTACATAAAAATCTGTTTTACGTGCTCCGGTATTCATGCCGTGTTCTTTTACCTCAGGGCAATATATTACATGACCTTTAAAACCGGGATCCCATGCCACCGTGGCATTTACCAGTTTGCTACCTGATTTAGAAAGTGTTGATCCCCACCACTGTTCTGCGGCACCAGGTTTGTATGAAACCGGCAGCAAATAACCGTCATTATCATCTGTGTACATCAAAACTTCCATAGTCAAATGCTTAAGATTACTGACACATTTTGTCGATCTGGCTTTTTTGCGGGCCATGTTCAATGCCGGCAAAAGCATCCCCGCAAGAATTGCGATGATTGCGATTACTACGAGAAGTTCAATCAAGGTGAAACTTCCGATAAGACATATTCTTTCATGTTTTTTCATACTCATTTTTTTGCCTTTCTGTTTTAGTTGTTATTATTTTTCAGGGAGTGAACTTCCTATAATATGTCTTATCGGAAGTTTCACCTTGATTGAACTTCTCGTAGTAATCGCAATCATCGCAATTCTTGCGGGGATGCTTTTGCCGGCATT
>JAFVUZ010000262.1 GCA_017502435.1 Lentisphaeria bacterium | reverse complement strand
GGTGAAGTTTTCGGAGCGTTTATTTCCAATCCTTATGCGTCAGTCGGCTGTATGCTGATTTTTATGATATTGTGCGTTTTAATTCTGGTCGGCGGTGTCAAAAACGGTATTGAACGCTGGTCAAAAATCCTCATGCCGGCACTTTTTGTTTTGCTGATTGTTCTGATTATCCGCAACCTTATGCTTGAAGGTGCAGGAAAAGGTGTCAGATTTTTCCTCTATCCTGATTTCAGTAAATTGAGCCGAGAGGGCATACTTGACGCTCTGGGACACTCATTCTACACATTGAGTCTGGCAATGGGAATTATTATTACCTACGGAAGTTATCTCAATTCCAAACAAAATCTTTTCAAAGCATCATTTCAGATCGCATTGTTTGATACTGTGGCTTCAATTATGGCAGGATTGGCGATTTTTCCGGCAGTTTTTGCCATGGGATTCAACGAAGCACAGGGACCGAGTCTGATTTTTGAAATTCTTCCTGCCGCATTCAGCAAGATTCCGGGCGGTGCGGTATGGTGCGGATTTTTCTTTTTGATGCTTTCGATTGCAGCGATCACCAGCGGTATGAGTCTGCTTGAAATCTCTGTTGCATTTTTAAGTGATCAGTTCAAAATATCACGAATTAAAGCTCTTGTCGGCTCTGCAATCGTCATTACGATTTTCGGTGTCGGTTCTGCATTGAGTGTTGCCAACTGGGATAAATTGGCATGGCTTAAAAAAGGTCTGGATGCTGTTTTCGGCGAAAAATATGTTTCAGGCAGTTTCTTTGATATGCTTGATACTATCTGTTCAAACTGGTTTTTGCCGTTGTCAGGACTTTTTACTGCGTTGTTTGTCGGCTGGGTATGGGGTACGAGACATGCGGTCAAGGAGCTTGGCAAAGGGGCAGGAAATATCGTCAATGTCAATTTGTGGACTTTGCTTTCAGGGATCAGACGCAATGATTTCTCCGGAGTGACAATGCTCTCGTTGTGGGCGGTGCTTATCCGTTTTTTTGTACCTATTGTTATCTGGATCGTATTTATGAATGTAGTCGGATTGACTCAAGTTTTTTAACATATATAATATAAAGGAGTAAAAAAATGTATTTAGGTCGTATCGTTTCAATCGGCAGAACCAATGATGGCAAAAATGTTGCCATGTACCGTGTTTCTTCACGTTCATTCCCCAACCGTCAGACTGTCAAAATGGGTGACAAAGTTGCTGTTATGCCCCGTCCCGGTTTTGAAGGCGATCTGCAGAAAAACCCGTATATTACCTACAACTGCGTCCGTATTGCAGGAGATTATGCAGTTGTCAGCAACGGTTCACAGACTGACCCCATTGCAGAAAAAATCGCTGCAGGTATGCCGGTTCGTGATGCAATGACTCTGGGTTTGCTGGCATTGGATTATGAACATGATTCTCTGGATACTCCCCGCATTGTCGGTGCAGTTGAAATGAACGGTACCAGAGGTTTTCTCGGTATTATCCGCAAGGATGCAGTTCTCGTCCGTGAATTTGAACTTAAAAACGGTCAGGCTTTCTATATTTCAACTTACGAAAAAAATTGTCCTGCAGACAAAAATCTTGATTCTGCATTTGATGTTGCTGATGCAGCTGCAGCGTGTGACTATGTTGTTTCCGGCGGTGTTTTTGCTGATTTTGAAAATCCTGTTGCCGCTGCCTGCGTAGTTTGCGACAAAGGCGATTTTGATATTGCAGTCAAAACAATTTAAGCAGGAAAAAATTCATGACCTGTGAAGAGATTTTAAAAGTCCTCAACCCCGAACAGCAGAAAGCCGTTCAGACTGTAAACGGTCCGGTGCTGGTGCTTGCAGGTGCAGGTACCGGCAAGACCAGAGTTATCACTTACCGTATTGCATATATGCTGTCAAGCGGTATCAAACCGCAGTCGATACTGGGATTGACCTTTACCAACAAAGCGGCAAGAGAGATGCGGGAACGTCTGGCATCTCTGGTAGATCCTGACAGTGCCTCCAAAGTGACACTGGGGACATTTCATGCCTTTTGTGTCAAGGTTCTGCGTCAGGATATACGGCATTTGGGGTATCTGCCGGGCTTTACCATTGCGGATACGACAGATCAGCAGGGACTTTTCAAGCAGGCGGTCGCACAACTTGGGTGGAGCAAAGATGAGTGCAGTCTCGGAGTGCTTACCGCCCGCATCGGGTCATGGAAAAATCAACTTCTTACTCCGCAGGATGCAAGACAGATTGCTGAAACAGATATTGATGTTATGGCAAGTGCCTTGTATTTTACCTATCAGGAACTTCTGGAACTTCAGAATATGGTTGACTTTGATGATATGATCATGCTGGTCTATCGTCTTTTCAGTGAGTTTCCGGAAATTCTGCAGCGATATCAGGAGCGTTATCAGTATTTGCTGGTCGATGAATATCAGGATACCAATGCCGCCCAGTTCAAAGTTATAAAAATGCTTGCCGGGGAACGCTGCAATTTGTGTGTCGTCGGTGATGATGATCAGAGTATTTACGGCTGGCGTGGAGCTGAAATCGAAAATATTCTGGACTTCCCGAATCTTTTCCCCGGGACCTGTGAAATAAAACTGGAGCAGAATTACCGCTCCACCAACAAAATTCTCAACGCCGCCAATGCGGTTATTCGTACCAATACTGCCCGCCATGACAAACAGTTGTGGTCAAAATTGGGTGACGGTGCCGATTTGATTGCTGTAAATGCAGAAAACGGCGAAAAAGAATCTGAATTTATTGCAAGTATGATACGGCAGAAAATGGGAGAAAATCCGGAACTTTCATATCAGGATTTTGCCATTTTATACCGTTCAAATCATCTGTCGCGTGAACTTGAAAACGGTTTGCGTCAGGCGGAGATACCTTATACTCTGGTCGGCGGTCAGGAATTTTATAACCGCAAAGAGATCAAAGATGCGGTTGCATATCTGAAACTTGTGGTCAATGAGCGTGACAATCAGAGTTTTTTGCGTATTTTAGGTACGCCTCCGCGTGGATTGGCTCAAAAAGCAGTCGAAATATTGAAAGAGATGTATCTCGCTCAAAAAACTCCAATGCTCCGGCTGATCGAAAAAGATGAATTTTTGAATGCTGTTTCCGGCAAGGGGGCAGCTGCGGCAAAGGAACTTACCGCCGCATTCGCCCATGCCCGTGAAGTATTTACCGTGCCGGGAAATCTTGCCGGCAAAATAAGTTCTTTTTTGCGGGAAGTCGGTTTCCTTGACGGAATGCAGAAAATGTATAAAGATATTGACGATGCCCGCAGCCGCCGTGAAAACGTGGATGAATTTATTTCTGCCATCAGCCAGTATGAAAACAAGTGTTCCGAACCTCCGTCGCTTGAGGCTTATCTTGAAAGTTTTTCGCTCCTTGAAGAAAATGACCGTACTGAGGAGAAAAAAGAACCCGGAGTTACTCTTTCCACGGTTCATGCTTCAAAAGGTCTTGAATATCCGGTCGTTTTTCTGGTGGCGATGGAGAAAGATTCATTTCCGCATGAACGTTCATTGGAGGAAGGTTCGCTGGACGAGGAGAAACGTCTTTTTTATGTCGCTATCACCAGAGCCAAAAAAGAACTCTTTCTGACCTGTTCACGTGAACGTTATGTCAAAGGCCAACGCAAGAGCCGTATTGAGTCGCCGTTTCTGCATCTTCTGCCGTCAGATTCTCTGCAGACCGGACAGCCTGATGATTTCATAAAAACGCTTTCCAAAGATGATATGAAAGCAGCATTTGCAAAAATTTTCTCAATCTTGGATAAATAGAGTTTGAAAAATAACCTTTTATATATTATATTTCTGTAGAATTGCAAAATTAAAGATCGGATGTGGAAAAATGAAAAAAATTAATGATGATATAGCTAAAGCATTTGAAAAGTGCCTGCAGGCAGTTTCGCTCGGTGAACTTTCAAAACGTACCGGCGTAGGTAAAAAAACTCTCCGCCGTTTCAGTGACCGCAAGGGTAAATATGCCCCCAGTGACACTCTCCGTCAGATTTATCCTGAAATCCGCCGTTATATTCTGCTCAAAGAAGCAGAAGTAAATGAAGTACGCCCAGTCCGTATCGGCAGTGCTCCGAGAATGGGGCATTATCTTGATGACCTTAACAGTGATGAAAAGGTTCTGATCGATACTTTCAGTTCTCTCCGCAAAGACGACCGCCGTGCTTTTACTGCCGACTTTACTGATGCAGTCCGCAAAGAAGATGTCGTGATGACTGAGATAAAAGAACTTTCAAGTGAAGAAAATAATATACTTTCTCTTTTCCGTGCCATCAAAGCTGAATACCGTGAAGAGTTTCTGATGAATGTTGTTGATTGTGCCGTTGAAGAGATGAAAAAACGCCGGAAAGAATTTTGAAAATGAGTTATAAAGCGAAAATAAATGCTGTTGTCAGTAGTTTGATAATTTTTACTGCAGTCGGAGCTTTTATATTTTTTTCCGGCAGTTTTATCAATTCTGTAAATGCGGCATTGAGCAGTGAAAGCAGCCAATCTTATTCATTCTGTGAGGATGCTAAACAAAAATCAAATGCCGTCCGTATCCGTTATGTTACACGTAATGTCATTTCAATTTTGAAATCACGTCACTATCGGGCTCAGAAACATGATGATGATTTTTCTCATAAAGTTTTTGATAAGTATCTTGATATGCTTGATCCTTCCAGAATTTATTTCAATCAGGAAGATATAAAAAATTTGAGCAAACACTATAATAAACTTGATGATATGCTTGAAGAAGGTGATGCATCATTTGCTTTTGAAGTTTTTGATTTGTATAAAAAAAGAATCGGTGAATATCGCGATTTTGCTGAAAAGACTCTCAATGCAGGTTTTAATTTTGACCGTGAAGAGTATATCATACCAGACCGCCGCAAGGCTGCACGGGCTGCAAATTATAATGATATGCTTGATCTCTGGCGGAAGAATTTGAAAAATGAATTGCTCAATCTCCGCTTGTATGAAAAAATGATGGCGGAAAATCATGACAGCAGCAAAGAGACCGCCGAAGATAAAAAAATCGAAAAAATCCGTACACTTTGGGACAGCAAAGACCCGAAGGCAAAAATCCTGAATCACCTCAAAGATATAAATAATGAAGTTTCTCAGAAAAATATTCTTGACGTGT
Source organism: Lentisphaeria bacterium (assembly GCA_017502435.1). Lineage (GTDB taxonomy): Bacteria > Verrucomicrobiota > Lentisphaeria > Victivallales > Victivallaceae > RGIG5270. The sequence continues at coordinate 35,953 of JAFVUZ010000262.1, read as the reverse complement.
TGGATATTTATCTGACCGCAGTGGCTCAGGTTTACGGACCGCATTCGAGTTATCTTTCGCCCAAAAGCAATGAGGATTTTGATATCCGCATGAGCCTTTCTCTGTCCGGTATCGGAGCAACTCTGACCAGTGAAGACGGACTTATCCGTGTCGTTGAAATCGTTCCGGGAGGCCCTGCCGCCAAAGACGGCAGACTCAAAAAAGAGGATCGTATCATCGCTGTCGGGCAGGGGAAAAACGGAAAAATGGTCGATGTCGTCAATATGTCCGTTTCAAATGCCGTAAAACTTATCCGGGGCAAGGAAGGTTCCGTCGTCCGTCTGGCGATCCTGCCCGGCGATAAAGGAAAAAATGCAAAGCCGCAGTTTATCGAAATCGTCCGCCAGAAAGTTGAACTCAAAGAAGCCGGTGCCAAAGGTTCCATCCGTACAATCGGCAAAGATGCCGTACAGAAAAAAATCGGTGTTATTAAAATTCCGAGTTTTTATATGGACTTTGAAGGTGCCTTTGCAGGCAGAAAAGATTACCGCAGCGTCACTCGTGACGTTGACAAAATCCTTGCCGATTTCAAAAAAGAAAAAGTTGACGGCATCGTCATTGATTTGCGTGCCAACGGCGGCGGCAGTCTGCTGGAGGCAATCCAGCTGGCAGGTCTGTTTATAAACGGTCCGGTAGTTCAAATCCGTGACCGCAACGGACGTTTGGCTGTACGTAATGACCGTGACAATAATTATATTGCATATGATGGGCCGATGGTCATTCTCAACAGCCGTATGTCTGCCAGTGCTTCAGAGATTTTCTCCGGAGCAATGCGTGATTATCAGCGTGCATTTATTGTCGGAGACAGCGGTTCATTCGGGAAAGGAACTGTGCTTGAAGTTATAAAACTCAATGACCTTTTCTCTTTGATTCCGATAAATTTTGATGCCGGGTCACTGCAGTATGAATCTTCGGTTTTTTACCGTGTCAACGGTTCTTCAGTTCAGCAGCTGGGTATTGCTGCGGATATTGCCATTCCGTCTCTGACCGAAGAGATGGAAATCGGTGAGCGTTTCAGCAAAAATCATCTCCCATGGGATGAAATAGATGCTCTGCCGTACAAGCGTTATTACCGTAATTTTGATCAGATACTTGTTGAACTGCAGAAAAAATCCGCTTAGCGTGTCGCTGAAAATAAATTCTTTGACGGTATCAGAAAAGAACAGCTTATTCTGCAGAAATACCGCAAGGAAAATCGCCGTTCACTCAATGAAAAAGAACGCTACAAAGAGTATTTCGCAGAGAAGAAAATTCAGGATGAAACCCGCAAATTCAACCGCGAAAACGGCATAAAGCAAAATGATGACGGCGTATTGACCGAAGCAGTAAACATAGTTGCTGATTTCTCTGATATTTTGAAACGTCAGAAATAATATATCGTTGCAATTTGAATAAAATGTTTTTGCATTTTTTTGCATGAATTTTCTTTTTTTTGCGGATATTAAATTTTTTTACATATTGCTTTTGTGATAAAATACAGTATAATAATAGTATCTGTTAAATTTTTCACAGGAGGAAAAATGAAAAAATTATTATTTGCAATTGCCATGTTGGCAGGCGGGATGCTTTACGGTATTGATCCGTTTGGCGTCGGTATTGATGCAAAAGCATCGCCGGTAGAGAAAAAAGCTGCAAGAGAACTTGTTGCTTATCTTTCAAAAATCACCGATAAAACATTCAAAATTGTTTCAGTCAAAGATGCCCGGTTCCTTGTCGGTCATAAATTTGTTAATGATGCCGCTCTCGAAAATGAGGGTTTTGTCATAAAAACTGTCAATGGAGTAACATCCATCGGCGGCGGCAATGCTCAAAGCCGCGGTACTCTTTATGGTGTTTATGAGTATCTTGAAAAATGCGGAGTTCGTTTCTGGACAAGAAAAGAAGAATTTCTGCCCAGGATTGCTGCCGATAAACTTCCGGTTGTCAATGATCGTCAGATGCCTTCTTTCCCGTATGGACGTATGGTCATCAGCAGTTATGTACTGTACGGAAACCCCAAATTCAAGGCCAATATGACTTGTTCCGGCTGGTGGACTAATGGTATGGGAAGTAATTATCGTCCTGAAGATGGTGTTTTGTACGATATGCAGCCTTGGAATGGTCACTCAATGATGTTTTTCATTCCGCCTGAAAAATACGGCAAGGATCATCCGGAATGGTTCGCTCTGGTCAATGGCAAACGCACTCTTTCCCGCCGTCCTGTTCCCGGTCAGCTTTGTCTGTCTAATAAGGAGATGCAGAAAGAATTTTTCAAAAATGTAAAAGAATATCTCAAAAAACGCGGAAAACCCGGAACCATTCTGGCCGTTACTCAGGAAGATAATTATCTTACCTGTACTTGTCCTGATTGTGAAAAAGCCAACAAGGAAGAGTTGATTCAATTTGAAAAAGTTGAAGGCAGCGGTTTCAAGATTGGAAATCATACCGGTTCTTATGTCCGTTTTATGAATAAACTTGCTGAATCTCTTGAAAAAGATTATCCCGATCTGAAAATTATCGGAAGTGCTTATCTGACTACTGCATTGCCGCCCAAAAATGTGAAAATGCACAAAAATATTACGATTTCTCTCGCATTTCTCTGTGACCTCGGCGATGCAACTAACACACATCCTGACAACCGGATGTATTTTAAATTGATGAACGTCTGGAAAGATAAAGTTCCCGGCGGTCTGCGTGTTTGTGACTATGGCTCAACTTTTGATAACTATTTCTATCCGCTGCCCAATTTTGATGCCATTGCCGCCCGTCTGCGTCTTTTCAAAAAGAATAATGTCCAAAGCATCGGAACTATTGATGCCCATACCGGTAACGGCGGCGGTGAATTTTCACATCTCCGCAACTATCTTACTTACAAACTTTATTGGAATTGCAACCTTGACCCGTGGCAAGTTGTCAAAGAATTCTGCTTAGGCTACTACGGCAAAGGCGGTATTCATCTTTACGATTATATCAAGTGGTATCACCATTATCTGCATGATGTCAAAAAAGGTGATTTTTCAACCGGCCGCAATCCTGTCAGATTTTACGATAAATTCTATATTGACAAAGCAAAATCATATTTCCGTAAGGCTTATGCGGAATCAGGAAACGATCCTGTCCTGAAAAAACGCATCGACCGTGACTATGTTGCTATCCGCTGTATTGATATGATTTACCGCAAAAACAGCGGTGATACTTCTGCCGACCGTATGGCTGAAGTAAAAAAATTTGAAGCTGAATGTAAACGTTTTGATATGACCGCAATCAGCGAAGCTGTCAAAATGAAAGATTTTATAGCCAACCTTTCTCTGCAGGTTCCGACTCCTGAATTCTGCAAAGGTGAATACAAAGATAAATGGTTTGCATATCTTCCTTCCTGCTATCCCTACTGGGGATGGGGAAAACTTGTCGATGACAAAGACCCCGCCTCATTCTCAAAACGTCCGTTCATGATGAATACAAACCATGTTGCATGGGCTGTTTACAAGAAGAGTCAGGATTTGCCGGGTGCTGCACTGGCTTCCGGAAAATATGATGCATATGTTTATGTAAAAGTGATTCACAAGCCCGGTGTCAAGCCCACACATTATGCATTCCAGGGCGGCTGGAGTGATTCTCCCAAAGGTCAGATGCGTAAAATCCGTATCAGTGAAGTCCCTGATGGCAAATATGTTTACGTCAAACTTGCAACTGATGCACAGGTTTCATTGCATGGAACGATCTGGTGTGCTCCGTTGAATAATTCCGGACATGTTAAAAATTTCTATGTTGACCATTTCGTGTTTGTCCGCAAAGACTGACAGATAAAAATCAGAAATAATTGAAGATTTTTCAACTGCTGCAAAAATTCAAAACTTTTTGCAGCAGTTTTTTTATGGCAAAAAAACAGGGGAATTATTTTGTTGGTGCATCATCCAATTTATGTTGGCTGATTTCAAAAAAGAGTGCAGTTTTTTTCAGTTATTCAGTTTGTCAAGCAGGGATGCTGCCTGTTTGAAATTGCGGTTGATATGGGAGTGATGATGTGCGTCGGCATTTATTACTACAGGGATTTGCCGTTTCAATGCACTTTTCAGAATTGCATCTGCCGGGTATTGCTCCGCACAATTTTTGAACCATCCGGCAGTATTAAGTTCGATTGCTCCTGAATTTTTCTGCAGGATGTCGAGAACTTTTTCTGCATGGGAAAAATATTTTGAGTTGTCGATAAGGTTGTATTTTTTTGGCAGATCGAGATGACCGATAAATGAAAAATCACGACAAGCAGCAGCTTTTTCGAGCTGGCACCAGTATTTTTCACAAATATCATCCATTTCCGCTTGCGTCAAACCGTCCCAGTCAGCAATATCGTGGTCAACGGAGAAAGTTCCGGTAAAATGTACGGAACCTATGAGATAATCAATGGGATATTTTTTCAGATTTTCAAGTACAGAGTCGATATTTTCGGGATAAAATTCAACTTCAAGACCGATTTTCAGACAGAAATCGTCATCATCATATTTTGATTTGAGTGCAAGCAAAGTATTGATATATTTTTCAAGATCTTCGTGTTTCATGCACCACTCCGCCCAGTCTGTGCCATCACATACAGGTACGCACCAGTGGTCGGAAATTCCGAAGATTTTAAGACCGGCAGCTTTGGCTGCATGGCACATTTCTTCCGGCGTTGAAGCCCCGTCGCTGAATGTTGTGTGATTATGCAGCGAACAGGAGATGCCGGGTCCGGGAAAATTGAATTTCATCATAAAAAAACTCCGTAAAAAAGCCGCCGTACAATTTCTGACGGCGGCCTGTTAATACAATTATTAACAGAACTCTGCTCCGGCTTTGCCTTCTTTTACAAGCTGTTTTGCAATGGCACGGGCTGTTCCCATAATAGTTTCTTCGGTGGTATGGGCGGCTTTGAATTCGAGTTCACGGCGTGCTTTTTCGTTGGTGAAGCACATATGGGTTGCGAAAAAGCGGAGCCATATCTCATCGATTTCGCCTTTGTATTTTTCGCACATTTCTTCAAGCGGGATAAAATTGATATTGGCTTTTTTGCCCAGAGCTTCAGCATTGAGTTCGATATAGCGTTTGATGGTTACGGCATGGTCAAGTGTGATATTGTAAACCTGACCGATACTGATCGGATGTTCGATGGCAAGACGGAAGGAAACTGCAAGGTCTTCAACATGGATAGGCTGAAGCAGTGCCAGTCCGTTGTCGGGCAGGTCAAGAGTTTTTTCTGCCAGAATATCAGAGATGAAGTCGTTGCGTCTGCCGCCGAGATTATCCAGCGGTACATAATCCCCTCCGCCGGTGATGTAGCAGGGGCGGATCACTGTGGCAGGGAAGCCGGTCTCTTTGTAAAGCCGCATTACTTCGTTGTCATACTTGGCTTTTGCCGCCCAGCCGGAAGTGCCTTCAAAGCCGCCGTAGGGGGCAGTTTCGTCGCAGGGGAGGAAGGGCAGCGGAGCGTATCCGCCGGTACTTGAGCAGTGGATATAATGTTTGAAATTTTTTGCATAACGTGAAATATTGGCGATGGATTCCATGGTCGGAACGCCGTCGATGATATAATCGAAACTTTCTTTTGCAAAAAGTTCTTTTACAAAATCTTCATTTTTTTTGTCGCCGTAAATGGTTCTGACATCTTTTACGCGGTCGATATATTTACTTTTCTGACCTCTGGCACAGATAGTGACATCGTAACCGTGTTTAACAAGATCGAGAACGATATTGTGTCCCATCCAGCCGCTGCCGCCGAAAACTATAACTTTTTTCATAATGAGTCCTTTTCCTTAAATTCAGTGATTCCGATATTGTTATAAAATAGCATTCATTGCAGTAAAATCAAGACAAGAGAAAAAAATACTCAAAAAAAACATTTTTTTTCACAAATTACTTGAAAAAATTCAAAAAGTGTGTTAAATTGTGCAAAATGTATTATGAAATTAACAACAATTATATACAAGGAAAAGAAAAATATGTGGAAAGCATTTTTTAACATCTTCAAAGTCAAAGAGTTGCGTAGTCGTCTTTTGTTTACTGCACTGATTATTGTGTTGGTGCGTATCGCCTGTAACATTCCGTGCCCCGGTGTTAATGCCGTTGCATTGGAAAAATACATGGCTGAACTTGCCGCCAATGCCGGAGGCGGACTTCTTGGAACTCTGTCTCTTTTTTCAGGCGGTGCGTTGGAGAAATTTGCAATCGGTGCTCTCGGTATCATGCCCTACATCACTGCTTCAATTGTCATTCAGCTGCTGACTCCGGTTCTGCCTGTTCTTGAGAAAATGAAACGCGAAGGTGAATCCGGCCATCAGAAACTCAATCAATACACCCGTTATCTCACTATCATTGTCTGTGTTGTTCAGGGTGCAGTTGTTGCAATGACTATGGTCAATCCCGGAAATTTCAATCTGCCGCCTGCAAGTGAAGTGCTTTTTGTCGGCAATCAGCAGTTGTTTGTTGTTATGTCAATTATGGTTCTGACCTGTACCACCATGCTTTTTATGTGGCTTGGTGAACAGATTACTGAACGCGGTATCGGCAACGGTGTTTCTCTTATCATTACCATTAACATTATTGCCCGTATGCCGGATGCTGTCATTGAATTGGTCCGTATGACTGCCGGAGGTGAAACTGCTGCTGGAACTTCATTCAAACTTATTCATCTTTTGCTGCTGCTGGTTCTTTTTGCAGTTGTTACTGCAGCAACCATCATGTTGTCTCAGGGCTACCGCCGTGTGCCTATTCAGATGGTTCGCAAAACTGTCGGCAATCAGATGTCAGGCGGAGCAACTTATATGCCTCTGAAGGTCAACTTTGCAGGTGTTATGCCCATCATTTTCGCAGGTGCTATTCTGATGATTCCCGGAGCTTTGTTCGGATATCTGCACTGGTACAAAGCCGCTGCATTTTTCCAGCAGGGCAGTTGGGGGTATATGCTTACTGAAGGTGTTCTGATTTTCGCATTCACCTATTTCTGGGTTGCAAATCAGTTCAATCCTCTGCAGATTGCCGATAATCTCAAAAAAGAGGGTGCTTATATTCCCGGTATCAGTCCCGGAGAAGCAACCAGCAAGTTTCTTGACCATACCATGACCAAAGTTACTTTCGGCGGTGCGGTATTTCTGGTTGTGCTGGCCCTTTTCCCGATGTTTTTGTATGTCAATATGAATATTCCGTTCATGGTTGCCCAGTTCTTCGGCGGTACAAGTCTTCTGATTATGGTCGGAGTTACGCTTGATACGGTCAGCCAGCTTGAATCACATCTTGCAATGCGTCATTATGACGGATTTTTGAAATCCGGCAGATTACGCGGACGCAACTCAAATTGATAAGGATTTGCGGATATGAGTGCCAATGTTATCGCCATTGACGGTCCTGCCGCATCCGGAAAAAGTACAGTAGCCTCGCATCTTGCGAGGCTTTTGTCTATTCCGTATGTCAATACCGGCAGTATGTACCGTGCCGTTGCCTATGCTGTTCTTGAAAATAAAGTTGACTGTAATGATACCGAAGCAATGGCAGAATTGCTGGACAGTATCAAACTGGATTACAGTGCTGATGAGGAGGGAAATTTTTCTCTGTCTCTCAACGGCAGATTTTTGAAGGATGAACTTGTAACTCCGGAAGTTAATGCTGCGGTAAGTCATGTTGCCGCAGTGGTTGCTGTGCGTGAAAAATTGAAAACCCTGCAGCGTTCACTGGCAGAAAAACAGCGGATCGTAATGGAGGGCAGGGACATCGGCAGTGTGGTTTTCCCGGATGCCAGGTGGAAATTTTTTGTTACCGCAAGTCCTGAAGTCCGTGCCAAACGCCGCCTCGACCAGTCAAAGGAAAGTTACAGCAGTGCAACTTTGGAAGAAATCGCAAAATCAATCGCAGAACGTGACCGCATTGACTCCGAACGCCCGGTTGCCCCTTTGAAACAGTGTGAAGATGCAGTACTTGTGGACAGCAGCAACATGAATGTTGAAGAAACGGTCGCTTTTATTGCAGAAAGGATACGTTGAAATGGCATATTTTGAATCGACTTACCGTGTTTCTTACGGAGATACCGACCAGATGGGGGTGGTATATTATGCCAATTATCTTGAATTTTTTGAACGCAGCCGCACGGAAATGCTCCGCAGTATCGGTCTGCCTTACCGTGAACTTGAGGAAAGAGGTGTGATTTTTCCCGTCCGTGAAGCACATTGTGATTATCTGGCATCTGCAAGATATGATGATTTGCTGACCTTTCGTTCATGGGTCGAGGAGGCAAAAGGGGCAAGACTGAAGGTTGCAACTGAAATTTATTGCGGAGATAAACTTCTGGTCAAAGGATATGTCGTTCTTGTAAGTATAAATCCTGAACGCAAAATCATCCGTTTGCCGGATTTTGTCCTTGATGCTTGTGAAAAATTGCAAAATAATGAGGTTTCTGAATGAGTGCAAATGATCTTTATCCGCTGATGTTCGCTCCTGTTTATATGAAACGTATGTGGGGCGGAACCATGATGACGGAACTTTTGAACAGAGAGGTCCCTTTCAACGGAGTCGATCCGATCGGTGAATCATGGGAACTTGTTGACCGCGAAGGTGAACAGAGCGTTGTTGTCAACGGGATTCATGCCGGAAAGACAATGGAGGAATTGCTGAAACTTTTCCGTTCTGATATTCTCGGTCCCAAAGGGGCTTCCTGTGAACGTTTTCCGCTGCTGGTAAAATTGATCGATGCCGGAGAACGTCTCTCTCTGCAGGTGCATCCTGACGCCGAAGCTTGTCAGAAAATCGGCGGAGACGCCCAGCCAAAAACAGAAATGTGGTATATTCTCGGATGCCGTGAAGACGGCTGCATACTTGCAGGGCTTTCTTCCAGAGCGACTAAACTGCGTTTGACCGAAAGCATAAATTCCCCTGAAGTTGAAAATCTTCTGCAGAAATTCCCGTCTGAAGCCGGAGACGGATATTTTATTACTTCAGGAACTCTGCACGCTATCGGCGGAGGTAATCTGATTCTTGAAATCCAGCAGAACAGTGATACGACTTACCGCATCAGCGACTGGGGCAGACTTGATCAGCACGGCAATCCCCGTGAACTTCATGTGGAAAAAGGCATGATGTCGATAAATTTCTCCAACCGCAGCGGCTGCCGTATTGCCGGTGATGTCAATAATACTGATTATAACCGCAAAATCCCGATGGTCAAAGACTGTCCGTTTTTCCGCATAGAGGCATTGCATCTGGCAAATGAATCTCAGGAAACTACTGCTGATTCCGGAAGTTTTCATCTTTTGAGCAGTGCCAGCGGCAGTTTTGTGATCAGATGCAGTACCGGTGAAATCACAATCAAACTGGGAGAAACTGCTCTGCTGCCGTACTCGATTGGAAATTATACGGTAACTCCCGTCAGCAATGGCGACGGAAAAAATATATTGATAAGAACAACTTTGTAAGGAATTATTATGCAATTTGCTTTTGTAAATGATCTTAAAAAGTATTTTGTTGAAAAATACGGTATCGAAAACGCTTTTGATATTGCAGTTGAACTCTGTCCGGAAAATATGAACGGTGACTATACTGTAAACTGTTTCCGTTTTGCCAGATTCTGCAAAAATGCACCCGATAAAGTTGCCGCTGAAGCCGGTGAATTTCTCGGCAGTCACGCTGATGTTGAGAGTGTCGAAGTTATCAAAGCATTCGTCAATGTGACTTTGACTCCGGCGGCACTTTTCCGCGATACTGTTGATGATATGGATAAACTTTTTGCCGACGGACTGCTGCCGGAAAGTGAACGCAAACGTATTCTGATTGAATACTCCGCTCCCAATACCAACAAGCCGCAGCACCTCGGTCACGTCCGCAACAATGTTCTCGGTATGTCGCTTGCTTCTCTGCTCAAACGTACCGGCAATGATGTCGTTGAAATCAATCTGGTCAATGACCGCGGTATCCATATCTGCAAATCAATGCTCGCTTATGAACGTGCCGGAAATAACTGCACCCCCGAAAGCACCGGAATCAAAGGTGACCATCTGGTCGGTAATTTCTATGTTGAATACAACAAAATGCTTTCTGCAGAAATCGACGCTCTCCGTCAGGCAAAACCTGAACTTGCCGACAAAAACAGCGAAGAACTTTTCCTTGAAACTGAAATCGGTCAGACTACTCAGAAAATGCTGCAGGACTGGGAGGCAAATGATCCTGCTGTACGCAAACTCTGGAGTATGATGAACGGCTGGGTTTTTGCCGGTTTCGATGAAACATACAAACGTCTCGGAATCAATTTCGACCACACTTATCTTGAAAGCAATACCTATTTGCTCGGCAAAGATATTATCAAAGACGGTCTTGAAAAAGGCGTTTTCTCCAAACGTGAAGACGGTGCAGTCATTGCCGATCTCGGCAAAATGGGACAGAAAGTCGTTCTCCGTTCTGACGGGACAAGTGTTTATATTACCCAGGATATGGGAACCACTCTCAAAAAATATGAAGATTACAAGCCTGAATCAATGATCTGGGTCGTCGGTGATGAACAGAATCTGCATTTCCAGATGCTTTTTGCAATCATGAAAAAACTCGGTTACAACTGGGCGGATCAACTCTTCCATTTGTCATACGGCATGGTAAATTTGCCGACCGGCAAAATGAAGAGCCGCGAAGGTACTGTCGTTGATGCCGATGACCTTTTCGACGAAATGACTTCTCTTGCCGCCGCCGCCTGTAAAGAACGCGACAGCGAAGCCGATGATGCAAAAATCGCTGAACGCGGTGAAATCATCGGTCTCGGTGCATTGAAATTCATGCTGCTGAAATTCAATGCCAAAACTACTATTATGTTTGACCCTGCCGCTTCCATCCGTTTCGAGGGGGATACCGGACCTTACGTTCAGTATGTCTGTGCCCGTATCCAATCCATTGAACGCAAAGCCGCAGACCGCAAGTTTGACGGTGCGGTAAATTGGTCTCTGCTCGGCAAAAAAGAGGAAAAAGCCCTTGCTTCTCTCTGTGCCATGTACGGTTCCGTACTTCAGAGTGCCGCCGGCAAAAAAGATTGCTCACCGCTGGTTGAATATCTGCTTAATGTTGCGAAAGCATTCAATCGTTTCTATCGTGAATGTCCGGTTCTGACTGCAGAAACTGATGCACTTGCCCAGGCAAGACTGCGTTTGTCTCAGTGCTGCCGTGAAGTGCTGGTTGACGGTTTGAAAACTTTGACCATCAGTGTTCCTGATGCGATGTAAAGGAGAATGATGCGGGCATTTTTTTACACATCCGGAGCAGTTGAAAATGAGTGTGTTTTTCTTGATAAAGATGAACACAATCATCTTTTTAAAATTCTGCGGGGCAGGGCGGGCGAAACCGTTCTGCTGCTGGATGGTAAAGGTAAAAAAATGACTGCTGAAATTCAGTCTGACAAAAGTCTGAAAATACTGTCGGTTGAAAATTGCAGTGAACTTGAACAGAAAATTTATATTTTCATGGCTCCTCCGCGTAAACAGAAACTGGACGTTCTGCTGAAACAGTGCTGTGAATTGGGAGCTGCAGGAATTGTCATCATGCAGTGTGATTTCTCTGTGGCAAATCCTGATAATGTAAATCGCTGGACGGAACTTCTGCAGGAGGGATGCAAGCAGTCAAATAATCCTTTTATGCCGGAAATTATCGGACCTGTCAAATTCAAACAGGCTCTTGAACTTGTCAGAGAACGCAGAATGCTCGGAACTTTCGGTGCGGTAAAAGAATCTGAAGGCGACAAGGAGCACTTGAAAAACGTCCGTGATCTGGCATTTTTTGTCGGACCGGAGGGCGGATTCAGTCCTGCTGAAATAAGTATGATAGAAGAGGAAAAGTTTGTCGGTATAAGTCTCGGACCTTATATTCTGCGTTTGGAAACTGCTGTTGCCGGAGCAATACCGCTTTTAAGGGAGTTGATGAAATGAAAAAAACAGTATTTTTTGTGCTTTTTATTTTCAGCATGGTATTGTTTTTTTGCGGTTGTTCGGAGACTGGCAGCAATCATCCCATGCTCAAAAAGGCCGGTCAGTCGATGCGTATGGGCGAATACCGCAATGCAGAGATATGTTACAAAAAGTACCTTGCCAAACATCCGGATTCTGCAAGTGTGCATCAATCTCTGGCAAGTTTGTATGATGAGCATCTTGAGGAGTATTTGCTGGCGATTTATCATTATAAAGAATTTTTGCGTCTCCAGAGCGATGCAAATGCGGAAACAATCAGAAATACAGAGAGTTTTATCAAACGCTGTGAACAGCGTTATATGCAAAAGGGCGGCACTGTGAAAAAAGTTGAGTTGACTGATGAACAGGAAATTGAACGTATGACTGCCGATTACAAAAAAAATCTCGCTGAGCAGCAGAAAAATTCCGGAAATGACCGGGAAACACAGACTGCAGAAAAGCAGATTGCCGATTCTCCGGTAATTGAAAAAGTGCCTGAAAAAACTGCAGAGATAAAGAATAAAGTACAGCTTTCTGAAACTTTGATTGCTGATACCGGACATATTGCCGAAAAAAACGATCCCGCTGCGGCTGCTGCAGAGGACAAAGTTAAAAAAGTTTCTGCTGCTGTTCCTGCTGCTCCGCCGGAAAATAAAAAGGCAGCTGCAAAAGAAACTGTAAAGCCTCCGCCAATGCAGACGGGAAAAGTTGAAAAAACTCCGGAAAAAGTTGAAAAAATTCAGGAATACAAAGTAAAAAGAGGTGATACATTTTCTCATTTGAGCCGTAAATTTTACGGAACCGTACGCTATCACAGAAAACTCATGGAATATAATAAAATACCAAGTCCCAATGCGTTGCGGGTTGGGAAAACACTTAAAATACCGCCGATTGATGTTTTGAAAGGAGAGAAATTATGAAAAGTAAATTTTTGATGAAAATTTTTGCTGCTGTGTTGTTTGTTTGTGTGTGCAGCGGATGCAGTTTGATTTCACCGTCAGTGCCGGACATAAATTATTATGATCTGACTTTTTCCGGCAGTGAAAGATTGACGGTGCCGTATCTTGTTGTTTATCGTAATTTTCAGAATATTTCTCCTGTCAAAATGAATTTGATTTATTCTGAAAGCAATTATCTGCAGGCGCTTGACCAGTATAATTTCTGGACGCAGAGTCCGGAGAATATGCTGCAGCGTTATCTGCTCAATGCTGTGAAATCTGATACCAAAGCCGCCCGTCAGGTGATTGTTACATTGTCGGTTTATGAATTCAGATTTGATATTGTCGGCAAAAAATGCCAGCTCGGCATTACCGGACGTATCATGGAATCTCATGAAGGGAAAAAATTTGAGAAAAATTATATGGTCGAAATCCCGGTTGAGACTGTTGAGCGGACTGCTTTTATCAATGGTATGAATAAATGTGCATTGGAATTTACAAAACAATTGGTTAATGATATTCAAAAATTTTAACATTATGGAGGTTAGTATGGAAAAGTTGAATGTTCCCCCCGAAAATCATGTGAAAGTCCTCGGCGGTCAGGGCTGGGTCGGTCTGATCGATCACATGGGCACTGAAACCACTTTTGTAAATGCCGCCCGTGTTTCTTTCGGCAAACTCAAAAAAGAGATGGATGAAAGAGATATTCAGTTGACTGAATATCTGATTGCCAATAAACATACAAGTCCCCTGGAACATATGGTTTTCACTTTCAGTATTCATTGTCCTTTGTTTGTCCGCGGTCAGTGGCACCGTCACCGCACCTGGAGTTACAATGAAATCTCCCGCCGTTATACCGACTTTGATATTGAATTTTATACTCCGCCGAAACTCCGCCGTCAGGCCAAAAGCAACCGTCAGGCTTCTTTTGCAGATGAAAGTTTTGATGACGAAGCACTGCGTCAGGAAATTGACAGACATCATGCTGAATCATTCAAACTTTATGAACGTTTGCTGGACAGCGGCGTCTGCCGTGAACAGGCACGCGGAGTGCTGCCGCAGAATATGATGGTCACTTTCTGGGGTACTGTTGACCTTTCCAATCTTTTGCATTTTCTGGAACTGCGTGACAGTGAACACGCACAGTGGGAAATCCGTGAATATGCTGTTGCTATCAAAAAACTTATCAAACCTCTGATCCCCAACGTTGCAGAATATTTCCGCAAACAGGGGCAGGATTGGTAATAAAATGTGCAGAATAGCCTTGAGTATGGGAGATCCCGCAGGGGTCGGGCCGGAATTGCTGGCCCGTGCTGTTGCGGATAAATCTTTCGCAGAAAAATGTGAATTTGTTCTTTATGGAGAGCGTTCCGTGCTTGAGGAGGCGTTCCGCAGATATGCTCCTCAAGTCAAGATCAATGAGGTGAATATTGTTGAAAGTTCAAATCTCATTGAGTTCGGCAAAATGCAGACCGGTGAAGCCGACGGCAAGTGCGGAAAAGCCGCTTTTGAGGCGATCCGTATGGCAGCTCAGTCGGTTATTGACGGAGAAAATGATGCTATCGTCACGGCTCCGGTCAATAAATATTCAGTCAATCTTTCCGGTGTGGAATTTTCCGGTCATACTGAAATGATTGCTGAAATGTGCCGTTGTAATGAATTTGCAATGATGCAGTCAAGCGGTAAACTTCATGTTGTTTTTGTGACAACGCACATCCCGATTGCAGAAGTTCCGGCAAACATTACTGTTGAAAGAATTATTTCCGTTGCGGATATGCTGCTTGAGGCTCTGTACAGCGAGGGCGTGGAAAAACCCCGTCTCGCAGTCATGGCTCTAAATCCCCATGCCGGAGAAAACGGCTGTATGGGCCGTGAAGATGAGGAAGTTACTAAAGTTGCTATTGCTGAATTGCAGAAAAGAAATATTGATGTAACAGGTCCGGTCGTTCCTGATGTTATGTTTGCCAACAAGCGTCATGAACAATTCGACGGCATTCTGTCAATGTATCACGATCAGGGGCATATTCCGTTCAAAATGCTTGCTTTTGACAGCGGTGTAAATTCAACTGTCGGATTGCCGATCATACGCTGCAGTCCGGATCATGGCAGTGCATTTGATATTGCATGGGGCAGGGGCGAATGCAGAACAGACAGTTTTTTTGCTGCGATTGAACTTGCAGTCAAAAGGGCGATGAGGAAAAAGTAATATTTATGAAAAAATTACGCTGTGCAGTGCTTTTTTTTGTTTTCATCATGTTCAGTATGCATGGTGCGGACGGTTCCGTACGCAAAAAAGCAACTGACAGTGTTCTTGCTTCTGTAAACGGCGAGCCGGTAAGTTTGAGCGACATCATGTTTGAAACTCAAAATGAGGAATATTATTTTGCCAACTCTCTGGATCAGCAGAAAGCCTCCAAAGCTATTTATGATTTGCGGAAAAAGACTCTTGAGGAACTCATTGACCGTAAACTTATTCTGATGGAATACAAAAAGAAGCCTTTCCCCATTGATAATCAGCAGATTTCAAATGTGCTTGACGATATGGCGGTCAAAGCAAACTGCCGTACCCGCAGTGAATTTTATGAAAAAATCCGTGCATCCGGCTTGTCCGTGGATGATTTCCGCCGCCGTGTTGAGGAGCGTATCACTGTACAGTATGTCATTGGCAGGGAATTGTACGTCAAAGTGAATATTTCCCCCAAAGCAGTTTATGAGTATTACAAAAATAATGAAAATGAATTTTCAACGCCGGACTCTGTGCGTATGAGTATTCTTTTTCTGAACTCTGCAAACAAGGACTTTGAGTCGAGAAAAAAGGCGGTTGCAGACGCTCTCAACGCCAATCCGTCGGATTTTTATTCTCTGGTAAGTGAATATTCCGAATTGACAGGGCTGAAAAAGAATAATTTTGTATTGCAGACACCTTTGCAGAGTCTCCGCAGTGAATTTAAAGCAGTTTTTAATGAAAAAAAACTGAATCAGATAATCGGACCGCTTGAAATTTCAGGCGAGGGGGTGTATTATTTGATGGCTGACAGAATTATTCCCGGCAGGAAAAAAAATCTCGCCGAAGTTCAGCAGCAGATAATCAGAAAACTTGAGGAAAAACAGAGAGAAAAGGCTTATGCGGAGTATGTAAAAAAATTACGCTCCAATGCCATCATACGTTATATGTTTTAAAAAGGAGAGATAATATGAAAAAAACAGTGATTATGTCAATATTGTGTGCATTTTTTGCATTCGGCTGTACCGCCAAAGTTGTTGTTTCAGAGGTCTTGCAGCAGGGAGAAAATGACAGACTTTATACCAGATACAATATTTTTTATACCAATCCGGCAGAGATCAGCTGTTTGAATTTTCTGCAGGGCAATATAATTCCATACGGTACTGAAATCGAAATTGTCGAATGTACAGAAGATGAACTTTCTTTCAAAACTGCAGGCAGTGAAAAAGTTTATTGCATCAAATTCAGCAAGGGCGAAAGAATGAGTTCCATGCAGAATTATGTCCGTTCCCTCGTAGGATTTGAAAATCGTGATGTCATAAGCAAAAAAATCCGTCCGCAGTATCTTGCCAAAGTTCAAACCGGTGAAATCACTCCCGGTATGAATAAGGATGAAATTGCAATCGCATGGGGCAAGGTTCCTCCGATTCATACTCCTGATGAGAAAAATATGACTTGGATATATATGAAATCGCATCATGATTTGATCCGTTTGATTTTCAGAGGTCAGACTTTGCGTTCAACTATGCCCAAACTGCAGGATGCGGAATGAAAAATATCATAGTCACAGGCGGATGCGGCTTTCTCGGAACCAATTTGTGCCGTTTGCTGCTGGAGCAGGGGCATAATGTTTATGCTGTTGATAATTTTTTTACCGGCACAAAGGAAAATGCAGAATTTCTGAAACAGTATAAATCATTCAACGTTATCGAACATGATGTTATTGAACCGTTGAAAGTTGATTTTGCTGTTGATGAAATTTATCATCTTGCGTGTCCTGCTTCGCCTCCGTATTATCAGAAAGAGCCGATTTTTACTGCGAAAACTTCATTTTGCGGTGCTCTCAATATGCTGGAACTTGCAAAAGAAAAAAATGCAAAGATACTTCTTACATCAACCAGTGAAATATACGGTGAACCGCTGGTGCATCCGCAGGTCGAAACTTACAGAGGCAATGTCAATACAATCGGGATACGCAGTTGTTATGACGAGGGAAAACGCATCTCTGAAACTCTCTTTTTTGACTATTGGCGGATGTACGATCTGAAAATCAAAGTTGTCCGGATTTTTAATACCTACGGACCTTTTATGCAGATCGATGACGGCAGAGTCGTGACTAATTTTATCAGGCAAGCTATATACGGCGAAGATATAACAATTTACGGCGACGGAACTCAAACCAGAAGTTTCTGCTATGTAGATGATCTGGTATCGGGACTTGAAAAAATGATGAACAGCCGTGACGATTTCAGAGGCCCTGTGAACTTGGGCAATCCGGGAGAATTCACTATGCTGGAACTTGCTGATATGGTGCTGGAATATATTGATACAAAATCCAAAATCGTTTTCCGTCCGCTGCCGTCTGATGACCCGACCCGCAGACGTCCGGATATAACTCTGGCATCAGAGGAACTCGGCTGGAAGCCGGGGGTGGCATTGCGTGAAGGTTTGAAAAATACAATAAAATATTTTCAGGAAAGAGGGATTTGATGTTTGAACTTACAATCGGTGAGATTTGTGATTTTTGCGGCGGTGAATTGTTGAATGTTGATAGAAATATTATAATAAAAAAAGCAGAGACAGACAGCCGCAAAGATATGACAGACGGGATTTTTTTCGCTCTCAAAGGGGAACGTTTTGATGCTCACGATTTTGTCGAACAGGCAATGGCAAACAATGCCGCAGTTTTGTGTGTGCAAAATGACAGAGTCAGCAGAAATCTTCCCTGCTGGCTCGTCGCTGAACCCTTGAAAGCATATCAGAAACTCGGCAGTTTGATGCTGCAAAAAGCCGACATCCCCGTTATCGCAATTACCGGCAGCGTAGGTAAAACCAGTGTCAAAGAGATGACCCGCTCGGTATTGGAACAGAAATTCGGTTCCGGCAAAGTCCTTTTTACTGAAGGAAATACCAATAATCATATCGGTGTGCCGCAGAATCTGATGCGTTTGACTGCTGAACACAAGGCGGCAGTTATTGAAATTGGGACAAATTCATTCGGTGAAATTGCAGTTCTGTCAGAAATTGTCAGACCTGATGCGGCACTTGTTAATTCGATTGCTCCATGTCATCTGGAAAATCTCGGCACGCTTGAAGGCGTGGCAAAAGAGAAATCGGCGATATTTGATTTCGCCGCCGAACTTGCTGTGATCCCGGGTAATATTCCGCAGACGGAACAGTTGAAAAAAGCCGCAGAAGCCAGAAATCTGAAAATAAAATCTTTCGGAGATTCAAATGCACAGGAGTTCTATTTCAGTGATTTCAAAGGTTCGATAGACGGAAGTTCTTTTGTGCTGCATTGCTCCGGAGAAAGCGTTGTTGTCAAATGGAATTTGCAGGGGGAACATCAGGCACAGAATGCTTGCGGAGCGGCGGCGGCGGGTAAATTTTTCGGCATGAGTTTATGTGAAATTGCTGAAGGTTTGAAAAATACTTCACTGCCGGGCAGACGCTCAAAAATCACAGAAAGCAATGGCGTGCATTATTATAATGATGCTTATAACGCCAATCCTGCAAGTATGCGGGCTTTGCTGAACCTTGTATGTGAATGTGTCAAAAACGGTGAGTTCGCTTTTGAAAATGTTATTCTGGTTATCGGAGATATGCTTGAACTCGGTGAAAATTCACTTGCTGAACACAGAAATATTCTGCAGTTTATCGCTGATGAAATGAGCGGAGTCAAAGTGTTGGCAGCAGGAGCGAATTTCGGACATTGGGCAGATGATTTTGATATGGAATTTTTCCCGGATTCAGTTGCCGCAGGCAAAAGATTGAAAACGTTGCAGTCTGTCGGTAATTGGGTCTTTTTGAAAGGTTCATTGTCAATGCATATGGAAAACGCTTTGACTGCGGAGTGATTCATGACGCAGAAATTGAAATTCAGTCAGTTTGCGGATTTTTTGCGGCCTCTGATCGTAAAAACGAATATAGAAAATGATTTTGAGGTGACTTCTGTAGTTTCAAATTCAGCAAAAGCGGAGAAAAATTCTCTGTTTTGTGCCGTAAAAGGTGTAAGTGCTGACGGCAATAATTACGTTGCAAATGCCGTTGAAAAAGGAGCAGGGGGAGTGATTTCTGAAGTTGAATATGAAAATCAGAATTCAATTCAGGTTTGTGATGACCGCCTGGCATACAGTGAAGCAGTGCGTTTTTTTTACGGAGAACCGGACAGAAAATTGAATCTGCTCGGCGTGACCGGAACCAATGGCAAAACTACAAGCGTTTATCTTTTTTTTAATCTTTTGCGGGAACTGGGCGGAAATCCGGCATTTTTTTCGACAGTGAATAATTTTGACGGCAGAGAGTGGCATGATTCAGATTGTACTACTCCGGATGCGGGAGTGCTTTTTGAATTTTGCCGCCGTGCAGTTTCAAACGGAGCGGATTTTCTGCCGCTTGAGTGTTCAAGTCATGCTTTGAGTCAGAAACGTCTCGGCAATGCAAAATTCAAGATCGCCATTTTCACCAATCTTACCGGCGATCATTTGGATTATCATTGCAGTATGGGAAATTATTTTGCCGCCAAAAAAGTGCTTTTTACTGAAAATCTTGCCGAAGATGGTACTGCAGTGATAAATATTGATGATGAAGCAGGAAAAATACTGGCTGAAGAACTGAAAAAAAACGGAAAAAAAGTTGTAACTTTCGGTTTTGCCGCCAATGCTGATATGTCAATGCAGATGATTGATAACAGGTTTATTCTGAATGGAAAAAATCTTGAAACTTCACTTTTCGGGAAACACAATTTTTATAATATTACAGGAGTATTGGCAGCATTGCAGCAGCTTGGTTTTGAACTTGAAACTCTATTTGAGATATTGCGGACAAAAAATATCAGTGTACCGGGCAGACTTGAAAAAATCGACCTCGGAATACACGGAACCGCTTTTGTGGATTACGCACATACAGACGATGCTTTGAAAAATGTTCTGTCAATTTTGAAAAATGAAACAGAACGACGCAACAGCCGGTTGATTTGTGTTTTCGGTTGCGGCGGCAACCGGGATAAAACCAAAAGACCGCGGATGGGCAGAGTCGTTTCTGAACTGGCAGATGAATTTATTGTCACCTCGGATAATCCGCGTGACGAAGAGCCGCAGGACATTATCAATGATATTCTCGGCGGCTGTTTGAAAAAGCCGTCTGCGGTGGAAGTTGACCGGGAAAAGGCGATTTTTCTGGCAGTCGGCAAGGCAACTGCAAATGACATTATTCTCGTTGCCGGCAAAGGTCATGAAAAAGAACAGGTCATAAAAAATGTCAGATATTATTTTGATGATTGTGAAGTTTTAAGGAAATTTGCAGCAAAAAAGGATGAAAAATGATAAAAAAATATTTGTCAGCATTGTTGGTCGGATGTTGTCTTTTGTCTTTCGGAAGTTCAAATACAGTTGATGAATTCAAGTTTTATCCTGCAAGTTATTTGCGGTTCTGGGAGAATAATCTCAAAAATTACTGGCGTTATGAAAATAGCGTAAAAGAGAAAAAATCTGATCCGGGCGTTGAAATTATTCTGAATGAATTCCGTCAGCGTATCGGAATGCTTGCTGAATTGTTGAAAATTTCAGGACTTCATGATATTGAAAAAATCAGCGGTAAATCGGAGGAATTTAAAAATTCAAATGGAGATATTCATTTCAAAAATAAAATAACATTTGAATTTGATGATGACGGCAAAGGTTTTCTCAAGGCTCTTTTCAGTAAATTGCCGAAAGATAAAATTCCTGATCTGTCTGATAATGAAAAAGAGATAAATGACCTTCATATTATCAAAGATAATACTCTGTTTGCTTTTGAACTGCCGTTCAATTTCAATGCTGTAATGGAAACTGCATTCAAAGAGAGTGCTTGCGGTAGAGCGTTGGATGTTTTTGCCCGTCAGAATTTGAAAATGCCGCTTGTCGAACTTGCGGATGCTTTGACAGGAGTATGGGGCGGAATCGTCAATATAAACAGGATAAATGAGGGAGAGAATGCAGGAAAATTTACGCTTGATTTTATGTTTGTTATTCCTGATCCGGAGAAGAAATTTTTCCGTCGGCTCGGTGAATATCTGATTCTCAACCGTATGGCATATTACAAGGATAAGATGTTGAAACTGCATATATTATCATCTTACAGGGAGATGTTTATGATGCCGTCGGAGAATTTTCTGATAGTGGCATCTTCGCCGGATTTTATAGGCAGACTTTCGGAGACTGCAGAGAAAAAAGAGATTGGTTTGCGGTTGAAAAAGCTTGAAGTTCCGATGATTGCAGATGACGAATCATACATTTTCTGGAACAGAGAATTTGAGGGCTTTGCAAATACTTTTGTCCATCACAAGCCGTATGCATTGAAATTTATGGAGGATTTTGCCGGCAATGATGTTTTCAATACTATAATTTTTGATGATGATGAAATTGAAATCATTCAGTATGCAACAGCACCTTTTTCACAAATGCTTGTTTCGCCGTTTTCAGTCAGTATGATGGTGCATTATGATTTGGCAGCATTCAAAAAAGGACGTCAGAAATATTTTGCGGATAAACTTGCCTCAATGCAGCGCAAGTGTGCAGATGATATGCGTTTTTTTGCAGAAAAATTGCTGGAATACCGGAAGAAAAACGGCAAATATCCCGACGGAATAAACGCTGAAGGTTTGAAAAAACTTGCAGCTTACGGTAAAATCCCGGCTGAAAAATTTTCGCTGAAAACAGGTAAAAATAAAACCGTTCCTTTCGGCAGATATTATTACTGGGGCGAAAATCATTTGTCCTCGCGTGCAGATATGCCGCTTATGTGCGATTGCGGCAATGTGCATAAAAATAAGATACATATAATTTTCTGCGATGGTTCAGTGCGTGAATTTGAACTTGAAAATATCCGCTCCGCCAAACGGATTGCAAGTTTTCTGCATACCGTTTTCAAGTATGATTCTGCAGCATTTGCTATGCTGTTGAAACAGGCGGAAAGGCTCGACCGTGAAAAACTTTGAAAAAAGTTTGAAATTGCAGTACAAAAAATGAAAAAATATGCTATATTACTGTGATTGCATTTTTTGAAAATAAAAAGTATAACCTTTTTAAATAGAAGGAACAATAATTATGAGTATTTACAGAACTCACACCTGCGGAGAACTCCGCAAAAGCGATGTCGGCAAGGATGTTACCATTGCCGGTTGGATTCACAGTGTCCGCGACCACGGCGGCGTCATCTTTATCGACTTGCGTGACAACTACGGTCTGACTCAGGTCGTTATCAATCCTGAATGTGATTTTTATCAGTCACTTGACCGCTGGCGTGTCGAAACTGTCGTTCAGTTCGGCGGTGCAGTCGTCGCACGTACTGAAGGTACTGTCAACCCCAAACTTGCAACCGGCGAAATCGAACTTGTCGCCAAAACAATGCAGATCCTCGGCGAAGCTGAAGTTATTCCCTTCCAGATCGCCAAAGACGATCAGGCTCCCGAAGCAATGCGTCTCAAATACCGCTTCCTCGATTTGCGTAAAGACAGACTGCACAAAAATATCATCCTCCGTTCAGAAGTTATCGCTGAAATGCGTAAGTATATGACCGGTATCGGTTTCCATGAATTCCAGACTCCGATTCTGACTGCCAGCAGTCCCGAAGGTGCCCGCGACTATCTCGTTCCCAGCCGTCTGCACCCCGGTAAATTTTATGCTCTGCCGCAGGCTCCCCAGCAGTTCAAACAGCTGCTTATGGTTGCAGGTTTTGACCGTTATTTCCAGATCGCTCCCTGTTTCCGTGACGAAGATGCCCGTGCAGACCGCAGCCCCGGTGAATTTTATCAGCTCGATATGGAAATGAGTTTC
The DNA here is from genome assembly GCA_017502435.1 of Lentisphaeria bacterium. Lineage (GTDB taxonomy): Bacteria > Verrucomicrobiota > Lentisphaeria > Victivallales > Victivallaceae > RGIG5270. Next base: position 13,026 of record JAFVUZ010000262.1, on the reverse strand, counting down.
GTTGACCAGGAAGAGATTTTCAAGGTCATCGAAGGCTTGTTCGATCATATTTTCGGCAAATTCAGCACCAAAAAGTTTGCCGCTTCTCCATTCCCCAGAATTCCTTATCTCGAAGCAATGAGACGTTTCGGTTCTGACAAACCCGACCTCCGCAACCCGCTGGAAATGATTGACGTTACCGAATGCTTCCGCGACTGTGAATTTAAAGCATTTGCTTCAACTGTTGCCAACGGCGGTGTCGTCCGTGCCATCCGTGCTCCGCAGGTTGCCGGCAAACCCCGTAAATTCTTCGACGACCTCATCGGTTATGCTCAGGAAAACGGTGCCAAAGGTATGGCTTACATCATCTGGACCGGCACTGAAGAAAAGAGTCCGATCGTTAAGTTCCTCAACCGTGAAATTCTTGACAATCTCAAGAAAATCGGCGGTGTCGAAGACGGCGATGCTCTCTTCTTCCTCGCAGATAATGAAAAACTCGTTCAGAAAGTCGGCGGTGCTGTTATCCCCGAACTCGGACGTCAACTCAACCTCATTGATCCCAATGAATTCAAATTCTGCTGGATCGTTGACTTCCCGATGTTTGAACTTGATGAAGAAACCAATCAGGTTTGCTTCAGCCATAACCCCTTCTCAATGCCGCAGGGCGGTCTGAAGGCTCTCGAAACCATGAATCCGCTGGACATTCTGGCTTATCAGTACGACATTGTTTGCAATGGTATCGAACTTTCATCCGGTGCCATCCGTAACCATATGCCTGCCGTTATGTACAAGGCTTTTGAAATCGCAGGTTATGACCGCAGCGTTGTTGATGAAAAATTCGGCGGCATGATCAATGCTTTCAAACTCGGTGCACCTCCGCACGGCGGTATTGCTCCCGGTGTTGACCGTATCGTCATGCTTCTGGCTGATGAACCCAACATCCGTGAGGTCATTGCGTTCCCGTTCAATCAGCAGGCTCAGGACTTGATGATGAATGCTCCGGCAGAAGTCACTCTCAAACAGTTGCGTGAACTGCATCTGCAGGTTGTTCTGCCCAAAAAAATGGCAGATCAGCAGAATGCTGAAAATAATGCAAAATAATTATCAGGACCTCATCCTTGAAGAAAGGATGGGGTCTTTTTTGATTTGATATGTGATGGAGACTGCCTTTGTATAAAAAAATAGAAAAGTTACGTTTTTTGCTGTTAATGGCTGCTTTGGCAGTCATGGCCGTGGCTTTTTTATTTTATCTGCTTGAGAGCAGGGGATTTTTTGTAAATCAGAACCGTTACGATGAAATTATCATTGCTGCCGGCAAAAGGCACAAAATTGATCCTTGTCTGATAAAGGCTGTTATCGCTCAGGAGAGTGTGTTTAACTCCAAGGTTGTCGGCGGGGCCGGTGAAATCGGCTTGATGCAGGTGCTGCCGGAAGGTTCTGTAACGGATTGGGCTCGTGCCCATAAAAGGAAAGTTCCGCACAAAAATTTTCTCTTTGACCCGCAGTTGAATATTGAAATCGGGACCTGGTATCTCAAGCGTGCATTGCTCCGCTGGCAAAAATACAAATACGGTACAGAACTTGCTCTCTGTCAGTACAATGCCGGAGAGAGACGTGCAAACAAATGGAAACCAATCTCATTTGACGGAAAAGTTGTTGACAGAATAACTATCAAATCAACAAAGATTTATGTTAAACGGATAATGAATAAATATCAGGATTACAAAGATGCGGAAGTTCTTTTATAGTTTGTTGTTTTTGCTTGTACTTGCCGCTTCTTTTAAAGTGGTGACGGCTTTTTTTAGTCCCCGTGAAGTTCAGGTCACAGTGACGGAGCCTTTGCATATTGAGACAAAAGAGATTTCCGAACCGCTGCCGCAACCTGTTGAAAAAGAAAAAATTCCGGAGGTTGCTGATTTAATGCAGCGTCCGCAGAATACTGCTCCCAAAATTCAAAAAACTCCTGTTAAAACAGAAATTCAGGAGAAAAAAATATCTGTTGTTGTGCCGGTTGCACCAAAAAAAGAAAAAGAATCGAAACCGGTCGCTTTGCCTGAAAAAAAATATGAAAACAAAAAAAGCAGAGAACCTCCGGCAGAAAAAAAATCCGCTGTTGTCAAAAATGTCATCCCGGAAAAGAGCGAAAAGAAGATTGAAACTCCGCCTCCGCAGCTTGTGGACACTGTCGAATATGAAAACTGCTGGCTGGAGGATTTTGAGGCAGACGGTCATTTGAACGGTGTGAAATATGTCGATAACTGGAATCGTGAAGGCGGTGTGCTTTTTACTCCGAAAACTGATTTTTACCTCAAAACAGATAAGAAGGCAAGTGCAAAAAGCGTGTTGGTTATTGAGTCCCGCAAGTCCTCTGCTGTTTTTGCCTGTGACCTTTCAAAGGTGATTGATTTGAATGAAACACCGATTTTGCGTTGGCGTTGGCGAGTAAAAAAACTTCCTCCTTTCGGTGACGGCAGACATAAAAAAAGAGACGATCAGGCAATCGGTATTTATATCGGGACAGGGACTGCATTCAATCAGAAAGCTGTTTCTTACCGCTGGGAGACTGAAACTCCGGTTGGTCATTGGGGCAAAACTCTCTATACCAATGTTATGAATGTGTGGTTTTATTGTCTGCGTAACAAATATGACGGCCTGAATGTATGGTATGAGGAGAGCCGTAATGTCAGACAGGATTTTCTGGATAAATACGGATTTGTTCCTGAAAAAATCGCTTTGGTTATTTGCGGCAACAGTCAGAATTCCAAGAGTGATGCTCTTGCTGAAATAGATTATATCGGTTTTTATAAAGAAGTAAAGAAAAAAGGGAAAAAATGAAAATTAAGAATTGGTTGAAGAGTTGTTTTGTTTTGTGTGTCTCTGCCGCTGTTATTTCCGGTGTCGGGGGATGCAAAAAAACTCAAAAAGAGGAAAAAGTTGATCAGATAAAAATAGTGCAGGGGGCAGATCAGTTGGCTATGCCCGGAAAAGCATTTGAATCTGAAATAAAAGTTGAACTTCTCAGTGCTCCCAAACGAGGTCTGTTCGGCGGTAAAGGCAGCCGCAAGGTGCTTGCTGACCGTGCGGTTTTTGTTTCAGTACTTAATGGTTCTGCACTTGAGGTTGAAAAAAAGGAATACAAGAGTGATATTGCAGGTGTTGTTGCAATTCCGGTAAAGGCAAAAAATCTTATCGGCGACCATTATTTGCAGATCAAAGAGGCAAAATCAGGTAAATCTGTTACTATCCGTCTTGGCGTTGGTATGGAGATCTGCGGAACTATGCAGGAGGTTTTTACCGGTCATGAGGCAGGAGATGAGTTGAAGGTGAAAATGGTTGATGCCAATGGAATACCGCTTAAAAATATTCCGGTTTATTTTTCAATCAGTCAGAATCCTGAAGGTATGAAAACTGCTGCGAAACTTGCGTCAAATAAAGTTTTGACTGATGAAAACGGTGTTGCTGTAAATACTTTTACTGCCGGTGGAAAAACCGGAGAATATTTTATTGATATTGAAGCTTCAGCACCGGAAAAAAATGTATTTTTCCGTACCCGTTCTGTTAAAATGTACGGTATCGGATTCTGGAATGTTATCGTCACTGTAGCCGGCGGACTTGCAATTTTCATTCTCGGTATGAAACTTATGAGTGAAGGTCTGCAGAAGATTGCCGGAGATAAAATGAAAAAAATCCTTCAGCTTTTCTCCCAGAATGCTGCTGTTGCTGCTCTTGCCGGAACTGCAGTCACTGCAGTTATACAGTCATCCAGTGCAACGACTGTCATGGTTATCGGATTTATCAATGCCGGTCTTTTGAACCTGGTGCAGTCTATCGGGATTATTTTCGGTGCGAATGTCGGAACGACTGTTACCGCACAGATTATTTCATTCAATCTTGACGGTTTGGCTTTGCCGGCAGTTATAATCGGATTTCTGATTACGATTTCAAAAAAACGTGTAATCAATGGCTGGGGAAATACCATTCTCGGTTTCGGTCTGCTTTTTTTCGGTATGATGATGATGAGCAATGAGTTGAAATTGCTTGGCAATTTCCCGTCATTTATTGATTTCTTCCGTACATTTGACTGTGCACCTGAGAAAGTCGGCGGTTTCATGCCGATAGGGGCTGTTATCGGTGCATTGGGTATCGGAACATTGATGACGGTTATAATTCAGTCAAGTTCTGCGGCAATGGGTATTGTGCTGGCGTTGGCGGCAGGCGGACTTATTAATTTTTACACAGCCATCCCGCTGTTGCTGGGAACCAATATCGGAACTACAATTACTGCATTTCTTGCTGCATTGGCTGCAAACAGAGTTGCCAAACAGGCCGCATTGGCACATACATTGTTTAATGTATTCGGCAGTGTTGTCATGCTGATTCTTTTTTACGTTCCATTCGGTGCAGAAAACCGTCCTGTATTTCTGTATTTTATCAATGCGATAACTCCGGGGGATGCTTTCGCTGAAGTGCCGCAGAATCTTGAACGTCATATTGCTATGGCACATACATTTTTCAATGTAGTTGTAGTGCTGCTGCTGCTGCCGGTTATCAATCTTTTTGCCAGAATATGCAGTGCATTGATTCCGGTCAAAGATGAGGCGGGTGTGAAGTTTGAAATGCTTGAACCGCATTTGCTCAATACTCCTTCAATCGCCATCGAACAGGCGGTTAATACCATCCGCGTTATGACCCGCAAAGCATGGCATATGGTTGATACTGCCGTCAATGATATTTTTATGAAGAGCAAAATTGATGAGGAACTTTTTGAGAAACTTGCTGAAAAAGAGAAAAAAGTTGACGCCATGCAGGAGGCTATCACCGATTATCTGGTGAAAATTACCCGCCATGAACTTTCTGAGCCGCAATCTGCTCTGGTTCCCCTGCTGATGCATTGTACAAATGATGCTGAACGAATTGCCGACCATACTGAAAATATTATAAATTTGACTGAACGTATGGTAAATTCGGATAAAAAACTTTCCGAAGGTGCATTGATTGAACTCAAATATATGAGTTCTCTGCTCAACCGTCTGGCTGAAAACGTATTGCAGGCAATTCATGGTACCGAAGGCGATTGTGTTGAACGTGCATTGAAACTTGAAGGCGAAATCAATCAGCTTGCAAAATCCCTTGAAGATAATCATATTGACCGTCTCCAGCAGGGTAAATGCACGCTTGATGCAGGTATCATATTTATTGAAATGGTCGGTGAAATGGAGAAAGTCGGCGACCATCTGGTAAATATTGCAGAACGAGCCCCCGAAATCCAAAAACATTATATAAAGATTTGAAAAAATGAGAATTATTTCCAAACAAGACGTTATCAAAACGGTCAGGGAGTGTTGTATTGAAGGTACAACACTTCTCCCTGAAGATGTCCTGCAGTCTCTGAAGGATTCTGAAGCAAAAGAATCTTCAACACTCGGCAGAAGTTTTCTCAATCAGTGCATAGAAAATGCCGTTATTGCCCGCAATGAAGCCATGCCGATTTGTCAGGATACCGGATTTGCTGTTTTTTTTGCAGAGATCGGACAGGAAGTTCTGCTTGACAACGGCACTTGGGATGAGGCATTTAATGAAGGTGTCCGTCAGGGATATACTGATGGATATTTGCGTAAATCCATAGTTTCAGATCCTTTGTTTGACCGTAAAAATACCAGAGATAATACTCCTTGCGTTGTGCATTACAGTTTTGTTACCGGAGATAAAGTACGTATAGTTTTCGCCCCCAAAGGCGGCGGTTCGGAAAATATGAGTGCAATAAAAATGCTCAAAGTTTCCGAAGGACGTCAGGGAATCGTCGATTTTGTTGTCAACAGCGTGATAAATGCCGGCGGTAATCCGTGCCCGCCGACTATTGTCGGGGTCGGTATCGGCGGTACTTTTGAAAAATGTGCATTCCTTGCCAAAAAAGCACTGCTCCGCAAGGTCGGTTCGGTAAATTCTGATGCGCGTTATGCTGAACTTGAAAAAGAAATTCTTGAAAAAATCAATGCTTCCGGAGTCGGTCCGCAGGGACTTGGCGGCGATACAACCGCACTCGCAGTTCATATCGAATTTCATCCCTGTCATATTGCCAGTCTGCCCTGTGCAGTGAATTTGAACTGTCATGCCGCAAGACACGTGGAAAAGGAGATTTGAAATGAAAAAAATCACTACCCCGTTGACCCGTGAAATGGTCAGAGAATTGCGTGCCGGTGAAGAAGTTATGCTTTCCGGTGTGATTTATACCGGCCGTGATGCCGCTCATAAGCGTTTGTGTGCATTGCTGGATGAAGGCAGAGAACTTCCTGCAGATTTAAAAGATCAGGTTATCTATTTTGTCGGTCCCTGTCCCGACAAACCCGGTCAGGTAATCGGCAGTGCAGGTCCTACTACCAGCGGACGTATGGATGCTTATTCTCCCCGGTTGATCCATGAATGCGGATTGACCGGAATGATTGGCAAGGGCAACCGTGCCGCCAATGTAGTTGAAGCTATGCAGCAGGACCCGTGCGTTTATTTTGCCGCTCCGGGCGGTGCTGCTGCTCTTATTGCCAAATGTATCAAAAAAGCTGAAGTCGTTGCATTTGACGACCTCGGACCGGAAGCGATTTACCGTCTGGAAGTCGAAGACTTCAAACTTGTTGTTGCCATTGACTGTTACGGTAAAAATCTTTATAAATAAGACCTTATAGCAGGAAGATAAGGAAATTAAGGAGTTTAGGGAGTTTAAGGAGTTTAAAGAATTGGCTGGAGCCTGAACGTAGACTGATAAATAAAAAAAAGAGCTTGCTCTCTCACAATGTGGCGGAGTCTGTTGGAAAATAGCCGGACATCACGCCACAGTGTTACATCGCACCGGGTCGTACCCGGCTGCGGGGTTTCAGGGGGTGCAGCCAGCCCCCCGAAAGAATAAATGGGCGGGGGCAAGCCCATGCAAATTCAGTACACTGCCAAACTCTTTAAACTCTCTGTTTTTGATTTGATGTGCTGAAAATTCAGCATTGAGACTGACGGGAGTTTGCGGGGAGGATTATTTCGGCAAGAATAAAGGCTTCACGTCCATGTGTACGCATAAATTCGCCGTAGTCAAAGGAGTCATTTTCCTCTGCATCGAGATCTTCGACCTGCATTTCCTGTACCGGACAGAAATTGTCATTTTTCCCCGGAGGGCAGTCGGTGCAGGGGGCATTTGCAGCAGTAGTGGCGGGGAAGGGAATATTTTGAACATTTTGAGGTGTTTCATAATTAGTTTGCGGAATATTTTCTTCTGCAAATTCAGTTTCAAGCTGTTCAAAAAATTCTTCTTCAGTAAGTTCTTCTGAATATTCCACCGGTTCTGCAGGCGGCAAACCGAGTTTTTTTACCGCCTTTTTCTTTTGTTTTATTTTGACTATGCCGCCAATTATATTTGCAATGATGACGATTGCAAATATTATTAAATCAAACCAGTCATCCATATTTTATTTGCCTTGCTGTTTACTGCTGACAGGATGAGCGATAGAATGACGCATATCAGTATCAGCCATGATATTTTTCATATTGTAATAGTCCATGATGCCGAGTTTGCCGCTGTTGAGGGCTTCGGAAATTGCCTGCGGAACCTGTGCTTCGGCTTCGACGACTTTTGCCTCCATTTCACGGATCCTGGCACGCATTTCCTGTTCATAAGCGATAGCCATTGAGCGTCTTTCTTCGGCTTTTGCCTGGGCGATTTCCTTGTCGGCATTAGCCTGTGCCATCTGGAGTTCGGCACCGATATTTTTGCCGACATCGACATCGGCGATGTCAATGGAGAGGATTTCAAAAGCAGTTCCGGAGTCGAGACCTTTGCTCAAAACGGTTTTTGAAATCATATCGGGATTTTCAAGAACTTTTTTATGAGTATCGGACGAACCGATTGTTGTAACAATACCTTCGCCGACACGGGCGAGAATAGTTTCTTCGCCTGCACCGCCGACCAGACGGTCGATATTTGCCCGGACTGTAATGCGGGCAATGGCAATCAGCTGAATACCGTCCTGTGCGACAGCTGTAACCATCGGAGTTTCAATAACTCTGGGGTTGACGGACATTTTTACTGCATCCAGTACGTCACGTCCGGCGAGGTCGATGGCGGTAGCTTTCTGCAAAGTCAGCGGAATCCGTGCCTTGTCAGCGGCAACAAGTGCGAAAATAACCCGTAAAACATGACCTCCGGCAAGATAATGGGCTTCGAGTGCATCACTTGTAACATCATGCAAGTCGGCTTTTTTTGCCTGAATCATGGCGGAAAGGATTATCTGCGGCGGCACTCTGCGTAAACGCATACCGATCAGACTTGAAATTTTGACTCTGACTCCGGAAAAGACCGCTGCAATCCACAGCGGAATCGGAATTATTACGCAAAAAAGTATCAGAATTAAAATAATTGCTGCAATCAGCAGAATCCAGAGAAGTGTGCTCATATTATAAAAATCCTTTCATTTTAACAGTTCAATTATTGTTTGCGTTGCGGAATGCCTGGGCAAGTGCCAGCGGTACTGCGGCTTCTTTTTCAACGAGCAGAGCCCGCATTTCGCTGATTTTTGCTTTCATTTCCTGTTCGGATGCAACGGCCATGGCACGGCGTTCTTCGGCTTTTGCCTGAGCGATATTTTTGTCGGCATTTGCCTGATCGGTTTGAAGTTGTGCACCGATATTTTTGCCGATATTGACGTCGGCGATGTCGATTGAGAGGATTTCAAAAGCAGTGCCGGAGTCGAGACCTTTGTTGAGAACTGTGGTTGAAATCATATCGGGGTTTTCCAGAACTTTTTTATGATTTTCAGACGAGCCGATGGTAGTTACAATGCCTTCGCCGACGCGGGCGAGAATGGTTTGTTCACCCGCACCGCCGATCAAACGGTCAATGTTGGCACGGACAGTGACACGGGCAATGGCTTTGACCTGAATGCCGTCTTTGGCGACAGCGGCGACCTCCGGGGTTTCAATAACCTTGGGGTTGACTGACATTTTGACTGCTTCGAGGACATCACGTCCGGCAAGGTCGATTGCGGTGGCACGTTCAACAGATAAATCCATGCCCGCTTTATCCGCAGCAACCAGTGCGGAAACAACTCGCAGAACATTGCCGCCAGCCAGAAAATGAGCTTCCAGAATGTCGGATGTAATATTGAGTCCGGCTTTGCGGGTCTGGATCATGGCATCAACGATCAGTTGAGGTGGAACCTGCCGCAAACGCATCCCTATCAGTGAAAAAATACTGACATGAACACCTGAAAAAATCGCTGCGATCCAGTGCCTGACCGGTATCACTACCAAAAACAGGTAGAGAATAAATAAAATTGCAGCTCCGAGAATGATGTAAGGAATCATATTTTTTTCCTCCTTTGTTTTTATATTTTAAAGTAATAGAGAAGACGGGAAATTATTGCAGTATAAATCAATGTCGGATACAGATTGTTGTTTTTTGCAAAAAGCAGCAGAAGCAGAGTCAGAATCACTCCGCTTGCAAATGAGATTTGTGATTTCATACTTGTCTGGTTTTGACCTCTGCTGCAGTCATGCAATGTCCCTGCCAGTCCGAGAAATGCCATCGGCAGCAGCAGCGGCAATACATATATCGGCTGAAACATTCTGACAAATGTTATTGAGGTCAGATAAACAAGTATGAGCAAAAGAGCAGTCTGCAGCAGGAAGTTGATTTTTTTGCCCTGCAATGGCAGCATGATCAATACTGATATGCCGAAAAGTGCCGGTGAAAAATACGGATAGACCAGCCGCAGCTCAGACAAAAGCATGAGACAACTGAAAATGATTACGCTGAAACTGAAACCTGCTTCAAATGCGAAAAAATTGTTTTGATTGTTTTTGTATCTGCATTTGAAAAGTCTGAAAACGAGGTAAAATCCCAGCAGTATCCACAGCAGCAGATGAAAGACCGGAGTCGGCAGGATGGATTGAAATTTTATATCTGCATGAGGTGCGGTTGAATTTTCAGAATTAAATTCAGTTATCATTTTGATCGGAATATTCTGCTGACTGCGTACGGATGATGGAATACCGACAGTTTCACTGATGAAAGCGGCATAACGTTTTTCCAGAATTTTTGAATCGGTTGAAGTTTCACTGCCGTTGAGCATGACCAGCGGAGATTCCGAGGTTATTTTGATGTAAGTTCCGTCATATTTGCGGGCGATTATTTCCGGATAAGCAATTATACCATGCGGAGATTTCAGCAGTTTTTTTGCATAATGGAGAAAAATTCTGCGGCTGGAAACGCTTTCTTCCGGCATATTTTCAATCACAATCAAATCGTATCGGTGTTTTTTGAAAAGTTTGAAAATATCCCATTGCGAACGGTAGAAAATATTCGGTCCAACTGTTGCATGGACATAACCTTTTGGAGTGAAAAGTTCCCAGAAATAGGTATCAACTTTTTTGACAAACGGAGATTTAAAAAAGTAAACCGGGGTTATACTGCCGGGATACCCGATAAAAAGTACATCCATTTGTTTTTTGTTGGTTTGAAGTTGATAGACCAGCAAATCTGCCGTATTTTGCAGACTTTTAGTTTTTATATCTGCAATAAGACGGTTTTTGTGGTCAATAATATCGGTTGTGCCGTTTTTTTGGAGCGTTTTGGTATAGCCGAGCAATGCCAGTTCGCCGGAATTACGGCTGTCTTTGATATAGGTTGCAATCGCCATTACTGAACATATTGCCGCCAGCAGTACAGCAGTTATTATTTTGGGCACACTGCGTGAATCGGCAAAAATTATCCTGTTTGCCAGCAGTATTATGAATACCGGAATGCCGAGATACAAATCAAGATGGGACTGTTCAAAGTATTTGACTCCGATAAAATATGACAGAATACTGCCGCAGAGAAAGGCATACAAAAGCATATTCCGTTCTTTTTTTTCCGGAATCTGATTGCCGATACTGCCGCAGAACCCTATGGAACAGAGAGCTGCAAAATAATAGATTATTTCTGTTTTTGTATTTATTCCGGCATCCATCCAGTCAAATATGTGACCGGTAAAAAGCAGCATGAACTCCAGCAGAAATATCTCTATGCTGTTTTTGCGGAAAAAATCTGAAAACGGAATGTACATCGTAAAGCCTATCAGCATACCGCAGAATAAACTTACTGCAGTCATCAGCATCCCGTAATAATACGGCATGGCATTGACCATGCTCAATGAAAAACGGCTCAGCCATATTGCAAAATAAAGTCCCGGCAGACCGATAAAAAACATCCGTAAATAAAAAGATTTTATCATATTTATCCTTTTTTGTACAGCCATGTGGCGGATTTGACACTGTTCCACAACTGGCTTTTGAGATCTATTTTACGGCGTTGTCTGGTTGCCAGCGTGATGGGGACGTGAGTAAAATGTTCATGCCAGTGCCCGACTACAATATCCGTTCTGCCCGCCATTGCCGCATGAACCGCATTCTGGGCGAGCATGGCACAGAAAACTGCATCGGTTCCGCGAGCAGGAACACTGCGGATCGCATAAGACGGATCAAAATATTTGAGATTGATTTCAATATCTTTGTTTTTGAAATATTCAATGATTTTTTCTTTGAGCAGCAAACCGATGTCATTGTGCAGAATATTGCCGGAAGCATCTTTTTTGCGTTCCTGATTTTTGAAGAGATCCTGACCGGTTCCCTCTGCAACAATGATGACTGCATGGTGTTTCTGGTTGAGGCGGTTTTCGAGGTTGGGGAGAAATGCGTCAAGCCCTGCACCGTCGAGAATCAACGGTGCTTCCGGAATCAGACAGTAATTGATATGACTGTTGGCAAGTGTGGCGTATGCTGCGATGAAGCCGGAATCTCTGCCCATTACTTTGATAAGACCGATGCCGTTGTAAGCTCCTTTTGCCTCATTGTGGGCTGCACTGATAAAAGAACCGGTTGAATAGACCGCAGTTTCAAAGCCGAAAGATTTATCAATAAATGAAATATCATTGTCGATGGTTTTCGGAATACCGACAATGCTGATGGCAAGTTTACGTTTTTTGATCACCTGGGCGATGTCATGGGCACAGCGGAGCGTACCGTCGCCGCCGATGCAGAAAACGAGGTTGATATTCATTCGAACCAGAGTATCAACCATAGCCTCCTCATCCTGTCTGCCTCTGGATGAACCGAGGATGGAACCGCCGGCTTCATGCAGATCGTCAACATTGTCTTCGGTAAGTATCATAGGCTCATGGTGATAATCGGGAATAAGTCCTCTGTAACCGTAACGGATGCCGTAGACGACCGGTATTTTGTAATCAGCACGGAGAGTGCGGGTAAGAAATTTGATAACGTGATTCAGCCCCGGACAGAGACCGCCGGCGGTAATGATTGCTGCTTTGCTCCATGCAGGATCATGGAAAATTTTGGAACGGATACCGGCAGCTTCAAAACTTGGAAGTTTATCAAATTTATCGAGATATTGTTTGATAACACCGATTTCAGCAGGGTAAATCACCCGTCTGTGATCATCAACAAAATCTGCATGACGTATCGGGTTCTGTATCCGGCATTCACCGATACGGCCTACTTCAAAATCTTTTATATCCATAAAAATCTCCTTGATTTATGTGTGAAAAATTTTCCTTTTCAATAATATAATGCACTGTTTTTAAAAAATCAAGGAATAATTTTATAATAAGCAGAATTTGAGTGTCAGATATTCTTCTGTTTGTTGTGTACGGTTTTGTTATGAATATTTATTGTTAAAAAAAGAGGGTGTTGCAAAACTTAAAAAAGTTTGCGATGCCCTTAATTTTTTATTGTTAAATCAAGACAGAATATAATGGTTTATTTTGCTATGCGGGAGTTTAAATTTTTCGCTGTGTACTAAACGCAGACTGATTTTTTATTACAAGGGGGCTTACGCCGCCCGGCGTTCCACCCGCCTCTCTTTTACGCTGACGCGTTCCTCCGCCTGCCTTGTCACGGCGTAGCGTAGCGAAGACGGAACCTCGGCGCCGGGTACGACCCGGTGCGATGAGACGCTAGCGCGTGAATGTCGGCGGCTGTGTAGTGTTTAGCTATTTTTTCGGCGGAATGTTCGAT
>JAFVUZ010000261.1 GCA_017502435.1 Lentisphaeria bacterium | reverse complement strand
CCGCCGACATTCACGCACCAGCGTAATATCGCACCGGGTCGTACCAGGCGCCGGGGTTCCGTCTTCGCTAAAGCTACGCCGTGATAAGGCAATCGGCGTCACGCGTCAGCGTAATAAAAAGACGGGTTCCGCCGTCGGCAAAGGCTATGGCGGGACAAGGGAACGCCGGGACGGCGTAAGCCCCCTTGTAATAAAAAATCAGTCTACGTTTAGTACACAGCGTTTCAAATTATCAGCCAATATTTTACCATAAAGCCTGAATTTTTTAACTCCTTAATCTCCTTAAATTCTCTAAATTCCCTATCTTCCCTTAAGACGAAACAAAAATCCGCAAAAAAAACAGCAATATTATTCCTGTGGAACAAAAACAAATTCAATTTCCATAGGTTCTCCGGGAGGCGGTGCAGGAACCTGAGTCAGATTTTTCAAAAGTTCTGCAACGGAACGGTTCATGGGGAGAAAATTTGAACCTTTGGTGATACGGGCGGAAAGAACCCGACCGTAACGGTTGAAACGGATTTTAACATACACTTCCGGTTTACGGCCGTTCAACAGCTGTTTACTGGGTGGATTCCAGAGTTGATAGATAACTCCGACCAACTGTTCTCGATAAGTTGCACCGACTTCATCATCATTGTCGTCATCTTCTTCGGGTTCTTTGGTGGGAACTTTTTTCAAATCTTCGGGCCGGACGATTTCAAAATCGCTCAAATCGGGCGGAGTATATGTCTTTTTCGGAGGAGCAACACGTTTAGTTGTTTTTGCAACTTTTTTAGTAGAAACGGTTTTTGCCGCAGTTTTTTTAGCGGCTCGTTTGACAGGTTTAGGTTCAACCATCGGTTTTTTGGGAATTTTTTTAGCGACAGTTTTTTTCTTTTTCGGCTTTTTGCGGGGCTTTACTGAACTGCGGCGGCCGGAAGATTTCTTGACAGTTTTCGGAGTTACCTGTTTGGGAATTTCAACCAGACGGACAGTAACCACCTCTTTTTTACGCAAATTTTTCCAGTAATCAGCAATCAGCAAATACGACAGCGGCAGGAAAATAATTGCCAGATGCACAATTATCACAACGTGAACAATCTTTGCACGGCGTTTACCTGAAGTCAATGTATTTTTTTGCATGATCGGAGAAAAACGGTAATCCATCAGAATCAATCTTCCTTTGATGTTACAAGGCTGATATTTTCAAAACCGCAGCCTTTAATGTCTTTCATAAGTTCGATAACTTTATCGTAAGAACACTCGCCGTCGGCCTTGAGCAAAATTACAGTATTGGGAGCGGCGACTTTCAAATTTCCGAGCAAAGTTATCATTTCAGCAACGGACATTTCGCGTTTATCGACATTGATTCTTCCGTTTTTCTGCAATACGATCGTTTTGCTGTCTTTTTCCGGCATGGGAGCGGCATTCATCTGCGGAGTTTCGACCGGCAGACTGTATTCAACGAGCGGCATGGTAATCATAAAAACGATCAGCAGCAGAAATGTCAGGTCGATAAGAGGTGTCATATTGATTTCATCAATAGCACCTCTTCCTGATGAGCGGCGGCGGTGTCTTTTCATTTTACATCCTGTTTGGCAAGTTCATCGAGTTTGAGTTTGACCATAAAAGCCTCACTGAAATTATCCATACTGACAGTCAGTTGACGGATCATGGCTCCGATTGCATTATAACCGATAACCGACGGGATCGCCACAATCAAACCGACAACAGTCGTCAGCAAAGCGGAAGCAATACCCGGAGCCATTGCACCAATGTCAGCACTGCCCTGCTGTGCCATACCGATAAACGCCAGCATCACGCCCCAAACCGTACCGAAAAGTCCGAGGAAAGGACAAACCGAAACGATTGTAGCCAGAACGCTTGTTCCGGATTCAAGTTCAAGTATCTGAGTGGAAATTTCCCGTTCAAGCACAGCTTCAATGGCATTCATCTGGGCTTCAGTAAGTCTGGGAGCATTTTCCGGAGCGACATACCCGCCGGCACTGTTTGAGGAATTTTCATAAAACTCCTTCAATCTCTGCACCCCTGCTCCGTAAACCTGACACACCGGCGATGGATCATTCAAAGCGGAACCTGCAACAGCACATACTGAGCGTTTATTTTCATTGAAAATCGCAATGAAGCGGTTGGAAAGTTTCTTTGCCTTATGCAGTGCATAATATTTATCAATCATCAAAGCCCAGGTGACGACTGACGCAACAAGCAGCAGAATTACAATAGACTGTCCCATTCCGTCACTGACTTCAAATGCATAATAAACCCCCTTTGCCTGAGCCGCAATGAGTGCGGCATTACCGAAAAATGTCATAACTGCTCCTTTTTCTAAATATTTACACTTTTTAAGATATTTTTTTTGCAAAAATTACGGTTTGTATTATATTAATGTAACATTAACAAAAATCAAATAAAAAAAACAAAAAAAAGGAAATTTTTTATGTCTGAAAAAATTTATCCCGGTTTTGATATCGGCGGGACAAAAATCGGTATCGGTCTCATCTCCGAAAGCGGCAAATTTATCGCCGGAGAAAGAATCGACAATGTCAATACAAAACCTGAAGATATTCTCCCCCGACTCGTGACCATCGTCAAAAAAATGATCGCTGAAAATAATATCAGTACCGATGATATTCCCGCGTTCGGCGTCAGCACTCCCGGCCCCGCCGATATTCCCAACGGCATCATCACTGCACCGCCGAACAATCCCTACTGGAGAAACGTTCCGCTGCTCAAATACCTCGAAGACAACCTTGAAATAAAAGGTTATTTTGAAAATGATGCCAATGCCGCCGCTATTGCAGAAGGTTATTTCGGTGCAGGCAAAGGCACAAAAGATTATATCTATCTCACCATGAGTACCGGTATCGGTGCAGGCATTGTCACCAACGGCACTCTCGTTCAGGGAACAGGCTTCTACGGCGGCGAATTCGGTCATACTATTCTGCACCGCAACGGCAGACAGTGCAACTGCGGTCTCAAAGGCTGCTACGAAGCATACTGCGGCGGCAGAGCAGTTGCCGACGACCTCCGCCGCAAACTCGCTGACAAAACTGAATCCCGCATCATGCAGATTGCAGGTTCAGCCGAAAATATCGACATGAAAGCCCTTGCCCAGGCTGTCCGCGAAAACGATCCCTTCGCCCTTGAATATTGGGACGAAATGATTCAAAACAATGCACAGGCAATGGGATCACTTATCAACATCATGAACCCGGCAAAACTCATCCTCGGAACTTTTGTCTGGGCTACCGGCGATCTGTTTCTGGCACCTCTCAAAAAATACATTGTAAATTATGCCTGGAAGGAAATGCTTGACCAGTGCGATATCGTACCGAGCCAGCTCCGTCAGGACATCGGCTATTACGCCGGCAGTGCGGTTGCACTCTACAATACAGAAAAGAACGCCTGATGAAATACGCTGTTGAAACAGGAGTTTATTCTCTTGGCAAATGTCTTTGGGAAGATATAATTTTTTCCAAAGACAATGCCCCTGCCATACCATACAAAGAAGAATATTTCCGTAAATTCTTTGACGTATTGGATGACATTCTCCTTTCAGAAAATACACCTCAACGCATAATCGGCTTTCATGTCCACTATCCGGAAAAGGACAAACGACTTTTGGACTACGGGCACTGGGAGATTCTGCTCGTGCTGATGCTTTTTTCTCTGATCGGAGCAAGAGTGAAGGATGAAAAAATCCGTCAGATTCTGAAAGGAAAATGCTTTTTCTGCAATGGCCATATACGTTTTGACTGGCAGACACTGCATGATTTTTACTGCTGCAGAATTACGGATTTCACACTGGACAATTTTCTGCAGCTGCCGGACGGAGAACTTTCAGAATTGGAAAAAATTCTCCGGGTTGCAGCGGAAAGTGCCTGGGAATACACCAACTGCATTGACTTGAGCGACGATGAAAAATGCTGCAAAGTGATTGAAACTTTGCTCAACAATGCGTATTTCATGATTGTTGCCGCACCCAATGGAGATACTTCGCTGCAGACAGCAGCATCGATGTACGGTGCTTTTGCGAAACTTCTGGAAACAAAAATAGAAAATCTGGAAGAAGGCTGGACGGTTTTCAATGGAGAAAATAATGGATATTTTTCAAACTGAATGCAGTAAAATCCCGCCCGCAGAAGTCCAAAAATTCACGTTTTCTGCTCCATCGAAAGAATCTGAATGGAAAAAAGTTACTGCACTCCGCCTCAAAAACGGAGATTTCCAAATTGAAAAACTTACTGACAAACAGGCTTTTCATGAGAAAATATCTGCCGGACAAAAACTTTTTGAACATGAAATTTTTTCACTTTTCGGCAAGGATTTTCTTCAGTTGGAAATTATTACTCAAGATTTTTCCTGCCGTTTCAGAGCCGCCAAAAAACGTATTCTTTTTCAGAAAAACAAGTTGAAAACAACCTTGAATAATATTCAATCATCTCAGGACCGCAAAAAAATTATATTCTTGCGGAAGGGATGAAAATCCAGCCGCTCGTCGATCTCGGAATTTTTCATTCTGACTTTTCACTGATAAAAAAATCATCCGCAAAATTCAAACAGATCAACCGTTTCGTCGAATTTGCCGACGACTTGCTGAAGGATTTGACTCCGCCTGCCGACCGACCATTTACGGTAGTCGATTTCGGCTGCGGCAAATCATATCTGACCTTCATTTTGTACTGGTATTTCACCGAAATCCTCAAGTGGAACGTCAAAATGATTGGAATGGATCTCAAAAAAGATGTGATTGATTTCTGCAATGCCACTGCGGAAAAATATGAATACAAAAATCTGTCGTTTCAGTGCGGCGACATCGGTTCATACAACGAAAATACTCCGATTGATATGATTGTCACTCTGCACGCCTGCGATACTGCAACTGATTACGCTTTGTTTCATGCCATCTGCAGAAAAGTCAAATTTATTTTATCTGTTCCCTGCTGTCAGCACGAGATAAACAATCAGTTTGCAAGTTCAAACTTCAAAGTTTTCAGCGACTACGGTCTGATTCAGGAACGTTTCAGCACACTGCTTACAGATACAATTCGTGCTGAACTTCTGAAATGCAGTCATTATCAAGTTCAGATCATGGAATTTGTCGACCTCTGCCACACCCCGAAAAATATGCTTATCCGGGCAAAACTGAAAGAAAACATTTCCCCAACTGACCAGAAACATCTGGCAAACGTCAACAAACTGATGCAGGAATTTTCACTTGTGCCAACTCTTTATTCTCTGCTGGAAAAGAATAATTTAATTGAAAGTAACTGATTATTTGAATTCTTTTACCAGTTTATCCTGAACTCTGAAGCCCAATGTTTCTTCGTATGTGACCAAACCATGATTGTAAAGCGTATCAAGCGATGATTCAAGTGTCATCATGCCGTCTTTGTAACCGGTTTCAATCGCAGTCTGCAGCTGATGTGTTTTGCCCTCGCGGATAAGTGCTTTGACGGGTGCTGTACCAACCATGATTTCATATGCGGCAATACGTCCCTGCCCGTCAGCGGTCCGCAGCAGACGCTGACTGACCACTCCGAGCAAACACCCTGCCAACTGCAAACGTATCTGATTCTGCTGTCCGCTCGGAAAAGAGTCAACAATACGGTCAATCGTCTGCGGAGCATTATTGGTATGAATTGTGGCAAAAACCAGATGTCCTGTTTCAGCCGCAGTGATTGCCGCAGCCATAGTTTCAGTATCACGCATTTCACCGACGAGAATAACATCGGGGTCCTGACGCAGAGCATATTTCAATGCAGTCGAAAATGTATATGTATCCGCATTCAACTCACGCTGTTCAACAATTGACTTGATATTGTTATGGGTAAATTCAATCGGGTCCTCAATAGTAATAATATGAGCATTGCGTGTACGGTTGATAACGTTTATCAAACTTGCAAGCGTTGTGGTTTTACCGCTGCCGGTCGGACCGGTAACGAGAATAAGCCCCTGCTGAAATTTTATCAAATCCAGCAATATGCGGGGAATGTTCAATTGTTCAGGAGTTGGTATATAAGAATTGATAACACGGGCAACCAAACCGATATTGCCGCGTTGATAAAATGCATTGACACGGAAACGGCAGGTAATATCTCCGCCGGGTTTATTATTCAAATTCAAACTGACCGATAATGCAAAGTCCAATTCCCTCTTTTCTTCAAAAACCACCCGCTGATGAGAATTGATAATACTGAAAAGCAGTCTCTGAGTATCCAGCGGCTGCAAAAGCGGCAGATCCATCGGCTGAATCTGTCCATTCAAACGCACACACGGATAAGCATTAACACTCAAAATCAAGTCGCTTGAACCCATTTTGACTGCACTGCGAAGCAGCATTGCCATATCAATCGCATGATCATTTTCTGAATCTTTTTCTCCGTAATGGCTGCGGAACGCATCGACACCTGATTCCATTCCCTGCTGAAGCAGTGTGAATTCATCCGGATTATCGACATTTTCCAAAGCGACTTCTGATGAAATTTTGCCATCCTGATAAAGTTTAAAAATAGAACGAACAAAACTTACCATACCGAGATTGCTGCCCTCTTTGAGAGCGATTTCCAGACCGTCAAAATTTCTGTCAGCCAGCAATTTTCTGATTCTCGGCGTGGCAAGCAATATTTCAAGAGCAGGCACAACTCCATCAGTATCACACCTCGGCAGCAGACGCTGCGATACAACCCCGACCATCGCCATCGAAAAGTCAATCGCCAGCTGTTCACGTCTGTCCTCTGATACCATATTGATCAAACGTTCCAATGCCAGAACCGCATTTGACGTATGCACGGTGCTGATGACCAGATGACCGGTCAAAGCCGCATTCAAAGCACTCTGCATCGTCTCTTCATCACGCATTTCACCGACGACAATAACATCGGGATTTTCACGCATGGCATTGCGGATAGCTTCAGGAAAACTTGCGGTATGATGAAAAACTTCACGCTGAGAAATCAAACTCTTGCGGTTTTCATAAACAAATTCGATCGGGTCCTCAATCGTCAGAATATGTTTTGCCAAATTATCATTGATTTCATTAAGCATCGCAGCCATTGTACTGCTTTTACCGCTGCCGGTCGCACCGGTAACAAGGATCAAACCGCGATTGCTTCTTGCCATATCAGCCAGGATCGGCGGCAGAGAGAGAGTTTCAAAAGTCATGTTGTTGCCGTCTTTGACCGGACGGATTACAGCTGCCGGACCGGATTCAGTCTCAAAAAAATTCAAACGGCATCTGTGTTTGCCGGGCAGCAGAGCGGCACAATCAACGGAGCCTCTGCTTCCGTATTCAGTTTCCAGAGCATGAGTAACAAGTTTTGCCCGGAATTCATCAATATCTTCTTTAGTCAGCAGATAATTTCCGACAACTTTTATCGCCCTGCTTTTACGCACCCGCACAGGCTGTCCGGAGTTGAGAAAAATATCGGAAACGTCAGTATTTATCAGCCCCAGCAAAACATTTTCCAGACAAAAATTTTCACTCATGAATTCAATCCTTTCACTCTCTCCATAATTCTTTTTTTGTCAGACTCGGAATAGATATTCCTGACACTCTGGTCAAGCAGAAAATCAATCAAATCATCTTTGTCGGCTCCATATTGCAAACAAAGATCACAATAACGCAGAAGCATCAAAATATTATCTTCAGAACGAACAGCAGCATTTTTCAAATAATTTCCGGCGAACTCTTTTGCAAGTTCAGATTTTCCGCAGCAATCGCAATAAAATTCAAAAATGAGAAAATTCAAATCCGGCGAGTCCGGAAATTGAGCGTACAACTCCTGCAGCAGCAAAGCCGCCTCTTCATAATTTCCGGCGGCAATAAAACCTCTGACGTGCGAGAGCGACATCGGAGTTTCATCACAATACTCTCTGCCGCCGAAAAGAAAAGCAGTAAAAGATTCGCTGATATTACCGAGGAAAAGCACCACAAAAAGCAGTCCGGCAAAAAGTGCCCAAACCAGACATTCAAGCAAACCTGCGACTGCACTCAGCGTGCCGTTTCTGCCGTGAACTACAATGCGAGTTACAGCCATAAGCACGCAAAAGAGAAAAAGTAAAAAAGCACAAAACTTAAAAACTTTTTCTCTGTTCAACGCCATATTTTATATTCCTGCAAATCAGGGAATAACAAAAACAGTATTAGGTTTAAGAATTGAATTTTCATTCAATTTGGGATTGAGTTTAAGCATTTCAGCCTTGTTGATGCTGTGCTGTTTGCAGTAATCGTCGATATGAATTTCCTGAGAAACTTCAACCGGGGTTCCGTTTTCGGGAATATCTGCAGTTTTAGCGGCGGCGTCAACAGTTTCAGCTGCACCGTTATTTTTAGCGGGAGGATTTTTGGCGACATCATTTTCGAGGTCACGAATCAAAGCGTCATCGCTGGAGTCGCTTTTGGGAGTTTCGGGAGATTTCTCAATAACTTTCTGTTCATCCTGTTTTTTATCGACGATTTTTTCTTCGACTACGGATTCCTCATCGACGACTTTTGCACCGGGAAGTTTAAGAGTCTGACCGGGGCGGAGGATTGAATTGGGAGTGAGATTATTAGCTTCCATCAAATCAGCCCGTTTGACTTTGAGCCGTTTGGCGATTCTGGAAATTGAGTCTCCTCTGCGGACGGTATAAAGACCGGAACGTGAAGTATTGGCAGTATCTTTTT
>JAFVUZ010000260.1 GCA_017502435.1 Lentisphaeria bacterium | reverse complement strand
GCGGAATTTGTGGAATACTTACCGCTTCCGGCAGCATAAGAGGTGCAATATGGCATATTTGTTTTACGATAAAGATGTTACCGATATGACTATCCGCGAAATCAACAAACTTTTCCGGGAACATGATGAATCCCATATCTTCCCGATTTGCGGTGAGTTCAACGCAACTGAACGGGCGATCCGGCGACTCCGGAAGTTTCTGCGTGGGCACGGCTCAAGTGGCGGCATTGAATATGCCTGTATGCTGGATGCGGAAATTTCCAATATCGTCAATCAATGCAATCAGAGGTGATACTATGGATATTGATTTAAGTCAATTTGATCAGATCTGGCTGAACCTCTCCGGAGGGAAAGATAGTCAAACGCTCGCTTTGCAAATGGTTGATCTTGCTGGCAGACAAGGTGTCTGCGGAAGGTTGCGTGCCGTTCACTCCGATACCGGAGCAGAATGGAGTTGTACCCGGAGTGTTGTGCAGAATCTGTGCCGCAGACTGGAAATTCCGCTGGAAATCGTAACACCCAAAGTAACAATTCCGGAATACATCGAAAAACGGCAGTA
Organism: Lentisphaeria bacterium; assembly: GCA_017502435.1. Taxonomy (GTDB): domain Bacteria; phylum Verrucomicrobiota; class Lentisphaeria; order Victivallales; family Victivallaceae; genus RGIG5270. The sequence goes on along the minus strand of JAFVUZ010000260.1, from coordinate 1,939 downwards.
TTTTCCGTCAATGCGGTGTCGCTTCTGTACCTCCATCAAAACGGGAGCTATTGACAAACTGATCCGGAAATACAATCCTTTCCGGCAGGAGTCAAAGGTTCTCTGCGTTACAGGAGAACGACGGGAAGAAAGTCCCAAACGCTCAAAACTTGCAGAATTTGAAGTTCATAAAACATTGACTGCCGGAAAAAGGCAGGTTTTCCGTTACCGCCCGTTACTGGATTGGAAAGAGCATCAAATTTGGGATGCCATAAACAAAAGCGGAATACCAGCTCATCCGGCATATACCGAATATGGAAATGAGCGGCTTTCCTGTGCATTGTGTATTTTTGCCTGTGATCAGGATTTGCGGAACGGAGCATTAAACCGTCCGGATCTTGCGGAACGCTATCTTAAAGTGGAACGGGAAAGTGGATTCCTCTTCCGTGAAAAACGGTCTCTGCAACAGATACTTCACCCGCAAGTTGATGAAGATGACCTTTTTGCATGGGCGGAAAAAGCAGCGGTTTAATAACATAAGGAACAGAAACAATGGAAGAAAAACTTACAGAAATCAAAAGGGAAACAGGAATATCCATTTTTGACGGCATACTCCAAATGGCAAAGGATGCCGGAGCTTTGAAAAAAATGGAAGCCATTATGGATTATCAGACGGCAGATCATTTCAACAATGAAGCAAAACTACCCATCACCAACCATCTTTTTAATGTCCGTTTTGAAGTGGATTTCGGTTGTTCCGAAGGCATTTATATTGATGCCTACATCGTTGGTGAAATCGACGAAGCCGGTGAAGACAGGCGTATCCACATTGGATTGATCAAGACGCTTGAAAATGATTTGAACGCAATGCGGATCATGGGCGAAGCCTGCGGTGTGCTGCAGTTCTATGCCAGAGAATATCTTGCTCAAAAACTGGATAATCTTCTGCCCGATTATTCCAAATTTTTCATCTTTCACGAAAAACACCGGATTCATGTCTGCAATTACTGCAAGAATTTCGGCACCGTAGATGTTTTGGAAATTCCTCATCCGGAACCATCAGCAAACCGCAAGAAAAAGTTTACCTTACGCTGCCGCGTTTGCGGAACCGGAACTCATTATGAAAGCAGTTCGTTGCCTTTGATCCGTGCCTGGAACAAAGGTGATTCCTATATCTTCCCCAATGGAACAATACTTGTTCAGCAATCTGAATTGCAAAAGATTTGTGCATTGAAAGACAAAATCAAGTGTGATCTGAATTGTGCAAAATGTCCCGAAAAAGGCATCCGGGAACTGCGCCGGATCACTCATATTGAGGAATAACTCTTTCTGTTGGCAGGGCTTGTGCGGGAACGGAATAAATCCGTCTTTTCCCGGCAAGCCTTTTTTTGTGACCAACAGAAAGGGTTCAAAAGATGAATAAAAACACACAAAACAAACTTGTAACGGCGGCAAAAGAAGTTCTGGCGACCTTTTGCTGGAAAGACGAAAGTGGCTGTTTCTATGAAGAGATCTATGCCGATTACCGGGATGAACTGGATGATGGCAGTTTGAAAAAGATTTGCGAAGCAGAACATCCGCAGGAACATTTCTTGGACTGGCTGGATGAAGCGTATCTTTACAGCCGCTGGGATTGTGAGGATGCGGTTATCAAACGGGTTCTGGAAAATGAAACGGTTGCCAAAATTGTCAAAAGACTTGATGAAACAGAGGTTTATGAAATCATCCGGGATCTCTTCTATGTGAAACTTCCGGAAAAACATTTTCTCCGTCAGGATGTTCTGGTAGATATTATAGTCGATACCGGCGATGCCAATTATGATTACACGCTCAATACGTTCAATCCCCATTATGACTCCTGCGACAACTCAATCAATGAAGAGGCAAGTTTGCTTTGGCTTGCCCGTCAGCAGGGATATAAGAAAAGCGTTTTGAAGTCTGCCATGCAGAAATATCCGGT
>JAFVUZ010000259.1 GCA_017502435.1 Lentisphaeria bacterium | reverse complement strand
TTGCTCATCGCTGGCGCATTTATCACCCGCACCCGCGGTAACAAGAGTTCTGATCGCTTTCGCATACACATCGCCCGAGGCAATCAAATCATCCAGCACATTGCTCTGGTCAATTGAAAAAAACTTTCCCTCCATTTTTTTACCCTTTCTTTTGTTTGGGGTGTCCCCTTTTTTTGTCACTGGTATAAATATAACACAATTTTTGCATAATGTAAGTAAAAATTTGCAAAATGCAAAGAAAATTTGCAAATTTTTTTATCTTTTTGGGGCGGGATGGGGAAAATTAAACAAAATGTGCTTTCTTTACTGTTCCGGTTTTAAATTCCGCTTGACGGCATATTGAGGCATTTTCACGCGCGCGCGCGATACCTGCGGGAACGTTCCTCTCCGTTCCTCTCTTGTTCCGTGGTTCTTCGCGCTGAATGCACTTCAAGGACTAATGAATTTTACTGTGTTTTTATCCATGCCCGGCGCTGAGCAATAAAGCGCGGAAATGTTTTTTTTGTCAGAGTGCTATATTTTCCACTATGTTCCACCAGATTCCATTAGATTCACGTGGAATGGTGCAATAGGTTCTCTTCAGGAGGTTGACAAAAAAGATGGATAAAAACACAAAAGATAATACACGGGAGATTCAGCATATTCTCTTCTATGAGAACTGCTGCTACTCCGTGGAACAGGTCGCGGAGATCATCGGCCGCTGTCCGAAGACGGTGCGGAAGCTGTGCGCTTCAGGTTTGCTGCCTGCCAGGTGCGATCGGGGCGGGTATATCATCACAGGCTGGGCATTGAGAGCGTATCTGGAATGCCGACTTCCGGTTTGTCAATAAAAATACTTTGAATTTTTTGAAAATAGTTGTAAAGCGTTGAAACATGGAAAGAAAAAAAGAGAACAAACATTCAAATAAAGTCCCGGAACAGCGGAATTTTTCGGCAAAAAAGCCCGGTCGTCCGAGAAAAGTTGAGACTTGGACAGCCGAAGCGCTTGCCGAAGCTGCCGACAAATACTTTGAAAAGTGCGATTCAAGGACTAAAGAAGTAGTCACAAAAGATGGAATTGAAGTCATTGCCAATCCCGCACCTTATTCTATTGAGGGGTTCTGCTGCTTTATTTCTGTTCTCCGGAATGAATTTTATCGTTGGCGCAAACGCGATGATGAATTGGGTCGGCAAGCTGAACTCATCCACCAGATGATCACAGCCAACCGAATGGAAGGTGCGCTTGATGGCACCCAGAATCCGGCTTTTGCTCAGTTCCTGCTTAAAAATAACAACTCGGAACATTATCGGGATAAAATAGAGGTCGAAAATTCTCTGGCGCAGGAGACTGCCGGAATGTTCGAAGAGTGGAGTAAATTATGGAAGCAGCTGGACAAGTAGGCAGTCAATTCTGGAGGTTGAACAATCTGTACCATGTTGTTGACGAGCATGGTGCCGATGTGCTTTTCAAGATGCGCCCGAGCCAGGAAAAGTTCTTTAATGAATTCTGGTATTTTAATGTTGTTTTGAAAGCCCGGCAGTTGGGGTTTACGACGCTGATAGATCTGATGGCGCTTGACTTTGCGCTGTTCAAGCAGAACTTCACAAGCGTGATCATCGCCGAGACAAAGGAAAAGGCAGCGGATATCTTTTCGGCGAAGGTCGTTCATCCTTATGAATGTCTGCCGAAAGAACTGCGTGAATGGTGTCCGGTTGTGCAGCACTCGCAGGATGGGGAGTTGCACTTTAAGAATGGTTCATGCGTGAAAGTCATGGTTTCTGCGCGTTCCGGAACGTGTCAGTTTCTGCATGTATCAGAGTATGGTCCTGTGTGTGCGAAGTCCCCGAAAAAAGCGGAGGAAATTCTTACCGGTTCTTTTCCGGCGGTTCATGACGGGTCTTTCTGCTTTGTCGAGTCAACGGCAATGGGGAACAATGGTCACTTTTACGACATTGTCCAACGGGCAAAAGGAAAAAAGTTGGCGGGTCGTCCGCTGGATCGCAGGGATTTCAAGCTTCACTTTTTTCCATGGCACGAAGATAAAAAGTATGTGGCCAATCCGGCTAACGTTACGATAACCACCAGACTGCTTGAATACTTTGACAAGCTTTATTCTCTCCACGGAATAGAATTGACTGAACAACAGATGGCATGGTATGCCATTCAAGAGGATATTTATCACGAGAAAATGAAGCAGGAATATCCCTCTTACGTTGATGAAGCTTTTGAGGTTGTTCAGGACGGTTCATATTACGGAAAAGCGTTCCAGAAGATTTACGCAGAGGATCGGATTTGCAATATTCCGGTTGATGACGCGCTGCCGGTTTATACCGCATGGGACTTGGGCATGTCGGATGAGACTTCAATATGGTTCTTCCAATTTTACGGCAAAGAAATAAGAGTTGTTGACTTTTACAGCAATAACGGCGAGGGGTTGGCACACTATATCAATGTCCTGCGTGACAAGGGATACCGTTATGGCAGGCACTTTGCGCCGCATGATATTGCTGTTCGGGAGTTGTCCACCGGAGTTTCCAGACTGGAAACTGCCAGAAAGCTTGGTATAGAATTTGACAGGATTCCGACAAACGTTGATTTGATGGGCGGAATTGAGAACGTGCGTGAAATGTTAGGCTATTGTTACTTTGATGAGAAAAGAACTGCCGAAGGAAGAAATGCTCTTGAAGCATATAAAAAAGAATGGGACGAAAAACACGCCTGTTATAAAAGTCATCCTCTTCATGACTGGTCAAGTCATGCTGCTGACTCTTTCCGTACCATGGCGCAAGCGTGGAAACTCGGAAAAGTCAATACGCAGAATGAGAGAGTTGTCATCCGTTCCAAAGGAGGGTTGAAAAGAATATGAGAGTTTTTTTTGAGGCGACAAAAAATCCGGTTCTGGAAAGTCCGGAAATTCTCTGGCATGTCAAGCATGGCTGGGTATGGAATGTCTGGGAAGAAGCCACCAACAGGTGTGTTGCGGTTTTTTTTGCAACGCTTCTCTGCGGGGATGGATGTATTCTGCATTTTTCAACTTTTCCGGATCAGAAAATTGACTGGTTGACTGTTCTTTCAGGAATGAGAAAAGGTTTGAGGATGGTTCTTCCATACGTTTCTGTTATCTATGCCACTTTACCGGCAACGGAAGAAAAGTTGAGGCGTGTTGAAGAAAAACTCGGGTTTTCTGTCGTTGAAAACGGCGGGTTTACGCGTGATGACGGAACGCAAATTTTACTGCTGAAATATTTTAGAGACAAATAGTGTACATTATATTCAGCTTTTAAAAAGGAGGTTTTTAATATGGGAACAAAAAGCAGTACGACAGTTGTTTCAGAAGCTCCGCCGGATCCGGATCCGACACCGATTCATGCAAGTTCAACTTCTCAGGAGGTGCGCGGCGCGTCCAGACAGGAGAAAAAACGCATTGCCGGAAATTACGGCAGAAAAAATACCATTCTTGCCGGTAATACGCCGCAGGATAACAGCGCAAAAAAAACAATTCTCGGCGGTTAAACATGGATGTTGCAAGCATTATTTCACGCTTTGAAAAACTCAAAGCGTCAAGGGACGGGCATTGGCAGCAGGTTTGGAAAGAAACAAGACAGTACTGCATGCCGACCGAACAGCCGGATTTGACGGAGGGCGGTATTCGCGGTAATGATCTTTTCGATACTACTGCTATCAGAGCCCGCCAGAGATTGGCAGCAGGCATGTATAATTGGATGGCTCCGCCGGAACAACGGTGGTTTGAACTTCAGCCTGCCGATCGCGAGCTTGAGAAGAATGACGATGTGAAAGAATTTTTCTCACAAAGCACGAAGATTGTCGCTGAAGCCATGGCAAATTCCAATTGGTCAAGCGTATTGATTGAAACTCTCAATAATCTTGCTTGCGGATTGGACGGAATTGTCTACTGCGAAGATGGAAACGGGCCGGATCTCTTGACGTTCAGGTGTTATCCGGTTGAATCTGTGTGTTACGCTGAAAGCGCAAAAGGCAGAGTTGACACCGTTTTTGTCGAAATCAAGATGACTGCCCGGCAAATGGTTCAGCAGTTTGACAAAAGTCTTCTGCCGGAAAAGGTTCTTGAAGATGCTGCTGATTTGCGCCGCCAGGACACGGAATATCAAATCCTTCATGCCGTTTTCCCGCGCGATAAGCGTGAGGGGAAAATGCTGGACAACAAGAACATGCCGATTGCGGATGTCTATATTGAACTTCAAAGCAAGAAGATGATTTTTGAGGGTGGTTATATTGAGCAACCGTTCGCCGTTTGCCGTTTTTCAAAAGCAAGCAATGAGCAGTACGGACGGGGTCCGGGTGTCGATTTGCTGCCGGATATCAAAATGCTGAACAGAATGCGGCAGGCTTATATTGTCGGCAGAGAAAAGCAGAGTGACCCGAGTTATCTTATTCCGGACGGAAGTCTGCTGGGTGACTTTGACAAGTCTCCGGGCGCAATCAATGTTTATAAGCCGGATATGTCTGGTGAGAAAATTTCCCAGATGCCGAACAATGCTGATTTGCTTTCGCTTTTCAGAGATATTCAGGAGGAGCGCAGCGAAATCAAGCAGGGCTTTTTCTGGGATATTTTTGATCCATTGGGCGACTTGAAGCAAATCACTGCAACCGAAGCAGAAATCCGGAATGAGGGAAAGATGGTTCCGTTTGCGCCGATTGCCGGAAATCTGCACTCGGAACTCTTTTCGGTTGTCATTCAGCGCGTGTTCGGTTTGCTTGCCAGACGCGGCAATTTGCCGGAAATTCCAGAAAAACTTCAGGAAAACGGCAGTTACAAGATTGAATTTGTGTCGAAAATCGCCCGCAGTCTTAAAAAGTTGGAAGTGATGGGATGGCTGCAGACAGAAGCAAGTCTTGCGAATTTAATCGTCATCAAGCCGGATGTTACTGATAATTTCAATCTGGATGATGTTGCTCGTCAAATCGCATTGGTCAATGGCGTCAATCCTGAAATGTTGAAGAGTGTTAGCGATCGTGATCGGGAACGGAATGAGCGTGCGCAGGTCATGGCGCAGCAGCAGGCGACTGAGCAGTTGGTTCAAGGCGCTTCGGCGCTTGGTAATAATCTTGGCAAAGCACCTGACCCCGGCAGTCCGCTGGATATGGTGCTTTCCGGAGGTGGTGTCTGATGGATAAGAAACAAAAAAGAGAAATGTTCTGCCGGACGTTCAACACCGAATCCGGCAGAATGGTGCTGGAATATCTGAAAGATTATGTCCACTTTCAGGATGGCGCTTTTTATCACGATCCGAGGATGCAGGACTTCATGCAGGGCAGGCGCTCGGTCGTTTGTGAAATTTTAAATAATTTGGAGGAAAAGGAAGATGACGGAACTGAAATTTGAGGACGGAAAAATTTACTCTTTGGCAAGCGGGGATCTCGTTGCTGTGGTTGATGAAAATGGTGAATTGAAAATTCAGCCGGGAAAGAATGCCATGACAAGGAAAATCAGAGAGTTTTTTTCTACTCTTGATGCCGGAATCAAAGAAAATATACCGGAAAATATACCGGGAAATATGCCGGAAAAAATTGAAGAAGTCAATACTCATATCTTGCAGGAGAACGATAAAGATACTTTTTCTCCGGATCCGGAGCAGACGAAAAATGCGGAAGTTCCGCTTGCAGATTTTGCTGTTGAGGATATCCCCGAAAGTCAACTGCCGCATTTCGATTTTGCGCTCGGCGTGGAAACTCCGGAATTTAAAGCGTTTGTCCGCAAGCACAAATTAAACAAAAGTCAGATTATTCAACTTATCAAACGTTTGGAGAAGTAATTTATGGACGAAACAAAAACAATTCTTGCCGACGGTGCAGCACCCGTCACGGGGGAGGCTGTCACAACTCCGGAAACGGAAACTCAAAACCAAACAGAAACACCTGCCGGAGCTTTTGATTTTTCAAGTCTTGTTGATAAAGACGGCTTTTTTGCCGAAAACTGGCGGGAGGCTCTGCCTGAAGAGTTGAGGCAGGAGTCTTGTCTTGACTCAATCAAGAACTTTGCCACCATGGCAAAAAGTTTTGTCTCCGCGCAGAAGATGATCGGAAAAAACAAAATCGCTCTGCCATCTGAAAATTCTTCTGCCGAAGAGTGGAACAGTTTTTATTCTGCTCTCGGCAGACCCGAAAGTGCGGACAAGTATTCCGTTGAAGGCATTGAAATGCCGGAAGGGTTGAGTTTTGACGACAATTCTGTCAAGGCGTTCAGAGAGTTCTGCTTTGCAAACGGTCTGTCGCAGAAAACATTTGAACAGGCTGTCGCCTGGGACCTCAAACGCGTGGAGGCTGCCCAGAAAGCGGCTCTTGAAGCGCACAACAAAGAATATGACGAAACAATGGCAAAGCTTAAGGAGCAGTACGGAAGCAATCTTCCTGCCAGAATTTCTCAGGTTGAAAAGGCTCTGTCAACTTTCGGCATCCGCGATATCTTTATTGAAAAAGGGTTGACAAACAATTATCAGATATTTGAGGCTCTTGCCAACATCGGCGCAAGCATTTCTGAAAGCCGTTTGAAAGACGGCGGAACTCCGCAGACTTTCGTCTCTCCGCAGCAGCAGATTGATGAAATTTATGCGGACAAGAACCACCCGATTTTCCACGAGGAAGATCCCCGGCACGAGCACGCTGTTGCCGAAGTGAAACGGCTGATTGCGCTCTTGCCGCAAAAGAAGTAAATCTCCCCCAACCCGAGGGGACTGCCGGAATGTGTTTTTCAGTTCGGCAGTCCCCGTTTTTTTTCGGCGGAAATATTTAAAATCACATTGTGATAAATTAAGAGCAAAGACAAACAACCTGTCGGGCAATCTCCTTTTTGGTGATCCGGAATGGTTCATGCCTGTATTTTCTGCGGCGGCAGAAAATAGTGATCCGGAATGTTCCGGGCAATCATGAATCCATATTCACGCGTGTGAAAAAATGCCAAATCAACAAAATAAAGGAGTAAATAAAATGGCAGAACTTTCACCCAATGTTGTCACTCAGTATTCCGCAAACGTCTACCGGATGGCTCAGCAGGAAGTTTCCCGGCTGCGCCCCTTTGTTACTGTTCTTCCTCTGAACGGTCGCAAACGCACCTTTGAACGTGTCAAGCCCACCACGGCAATCAAAATCGAACAGCGCGATTCCGATACCGTGATCACGCCGACCCAGTTTGACAGACGTGCGGTTCTGGCTACCGCTTACGGATGGAGTGACCGTATTGACTGGCAGGACAATCTTGACGTCCTCATTGACCCCACCAGCGAAGTCGTCAAAGCCGGTGCCTCCGCTCTCGGTCGTGTGATTGACGAAATCATCGTCAACGACGCCTTTGTCGGAGACGCTATTGAAATGGGTGCCGATGAAGCAACAACTGAAGTCGCTCTGCCTGCAACTCAGAAGGTCCCCGTCACCTGGGGCGGCACTTCCGGAAGCAACGAGGGTCTCACCGTTGAGAAACTTCTTGAAGTCCGCAGCCGTTTCGGCAAAGCAGATATTGACCTCGGCGCTCCCGAAAACAAAATCTATATGGCTGTCACTCAGAGTCAGATTGATGACCTTGCCCGCGGAATTGAAGTCCGCAGCCGGGACTATGACGCAATTCAGGCTCTGCTGCGCGGTCAGACGAATGAGTTTCTCGGTATTCACTTTGTGAATTACAGCATGCTGCCCACCAGTGACCTTTCAGGCGGAAAGTCCAGAATGTGCGCAGCGTGGTGCAAGAGCGGTGTTGTGCTTGCCATGCAGAAAGAGGCAAGTATGTCCATCTTCCAGAATCACAACAAATGGGACAACTGGCAGGTGCTGGCAACTATGAAGGGCGGCGCTGTCCGTCTTGAAGACGCAAAAGTCATTCAGGTTTATTGCTACGAGGCAGCCTAAAGGACTTTTTAAAACCCGGGAGGGGGAAACCCCTCCTGTCAACTTCTGAAAAACAGGTGAGTATATGGATACGGTGACAATTTGCAATCTTGCTCTTACCGCAGCAGGGATTCCGGCAATTACCAGTCTGGAAGACGAAAACAACAATGCTAAACTCTGCAAACGCTTTTTCCCGATCTGCCGGGACCGGGTGTTGCGGGATCACTTTTGGAGCTTTGCAACAAAATTTACTGAATTGCCCAGGGCGGCCAAAGACAGTCCCGATTCCGAGTACCCTGTCCGCTGTTATCTTCCGGGCGATGTTGTCCGCGTTATCAAATTACTGGACGGTTCGGCGTTCAGACGCGCCGGAAGAGAAATTTTTGTAAAGAATTATCCGGTGACTTTGGTTTATATTTCAAAAGTTGCTGATCCGGATTTATACGATTCCTGTTTCGTTGAGGCATTGCAAAATCTGCTCTCGGCGGAATTGTGTCTGGCGGCTTCGCGCGATATCCGTATGGCGCAGTATTTCAGAACTGAATACGATAAAAAACTTGCCATTGCCAGAAGCATTGACAGTCAGGAAAATTCCCACGTTTATCAGAAAAAAGATTCCGGATCAAGTTTTATTCGTGCAAGAAGAGGGTGCTGATCATGCCGGTTTTTGCTTCAATCATTGCTTTCAATGCCGGTGAACTGTCACCAAAAATGCTCTCGCGAAGTGATGTTTCCCAGTATTCAAAAGGCTGCAGGAAGTTGGAGAATTTTATTGTCACGCCTTACGGTTCTGTTGAAAAACGTCCCGGACTTGAATTTGTCTCAGAGACAAAGTATCCGGATAAAAACTGCCGGTTGATTCCGTTTGTTTTTTCGCGCGATATTGCCTATGTCTGTGAGTTCGGAGACAGGTACATCCGGTTTTTCCGCAACGGTGTTATCGTTACAGGAGCAGAAGTGTCTGCACCGTACACAGAACAGCAGCTTGATGATATCAAGTTCATCCAGTCAGCCGATATTATGACTGTTGTTCATCCGGAACACCCGGTTATGGAATTGAAGAGAACGGCGGAATTTGTTTTTATTCTTGAAGAAAAGCACTTTGAATATCCCCCGGTTCTGGAACAAAATATTGATGATGATTTCACCATAACGCCGTCGGCAAGAGAGGGCAATATCACGCTTACTGCAAGCAAGGATTGTTTTGAGTCCGGCAATATTGGCGGATTCTTTCAACTTGTTCACACCAGAAAAGAAAACGATATTGAAAAGGATTTTACCGCGGACGGCGTGACCGATTCCCTTGAAGTCCGGGGATTCTGGAGTTTCTCTTCGCATGGCACCTGGACCGGGACACTTGTCATTCAGCGCAGTTTTGACAATGGTTCAACATGGAACGATTTTCGCACCTACTCAAGCGCAAAGGACAACAACGTTTCCACCGATGGCACGGAAGAACTGGAAAATGTGCTGTACCGTGTGCAGATGAAAGACTATTCCCAGAGCGACACAGGAACGCTTAAGCTCTGCCGGGTAAAACTTGTCAATCCGGATTTCCAAATGACCGGAATTGTGAAAATCACAGCGGTAACTGACAGCAGACACGCAAGCGGTACCGTCACGAAAAAAATCGGCGAGGCTGTTGCCACAAATGAGTGGAACGAAGGCGCATGGAGCAATAGACGGGGGTTCCCGCGTACCATTTCTTTTTTTGAGGAACGGATGGTTTTCGGCGGGACAAAGTACCGTCCGCAAACTGTCTGGGCAAGCAAAACGGGCGATTGGGACAACTTTCTGCTCGGCGAAAAAGCCGATGACGGTTTGGAGTTTTCAATGGCAAGCGATACCGTGAATACTATCTGCTGGATGTGTCAGCATGAGGCTCTTGTTATCGGGACTGTCGATTCAGAGTGGACGCTTGCAGCGTCTGATTCAAATTCCGCTTTGACACCGACAAATTTTAAAGTCCGGCGCCAAAGCGTTTACGGTTCTGCCGGAATTCCCGCGCGAATGGTCGGCGATACGCTGCTTTTTGTTCAGCAGGGCAAGAGAAAAGTCCGTGAATTTGTTTACAGTTATGAAAAAAACGGTTATGTCGCTCCGGATATGACCATTCTTGCCGATCATGTTTCTGAAAGCGGCATAAAAGAGACGGCTTTGCAGCAGTTGCCGGATTCTATATTATGGTGCGTCCGGAATGACGGAACTGTTGCAGCTTTAACTTATGAGCGTGATCAGCAAGTTGTCGGATGGCACCGGCATACCACTCAGGGAAAATTTGTGTCTGTCTGCGTGATTCCATCTCCGGAAGTCAATCAGGTTTGGTTTATCGTTGAGAGGAACGGAAGAAAATTTGTTGAAGTTATGGCACCCAGGGCGGAAAATGATTTTTTTGTTGACTGCGGGAAAACCTTTTCAGGTTCAGCTGTTGAGGAACTTGCCGGTCTGGAATACCTTGAAGGCATGACTGTTTCAATTCTTGCCGACGGTGCGATTCAAAACGACCGGAAAGTTCTTGACGGAAAAGTTTTTCTTGATTATCCGGCAGAAAATATCATCGTCGGTTTAGCATATGATTCTCTTGTTTCACCCATGCCGATTGAAATTGAAACTCAAAACGGTTCAAGTATGCTCCGCAAAAAGTCTGTCGGATCTCTCAAATTGAGAGTGTACAACTCTGTCGGCGGACAAGTCCGCTGCGGTGAAGACTGCTGGCAGACTGTTATTTCGCGTGATGTTCTTGATGATACAATGGATTCCGGTGTTATTCCGAAGAGTGAAGTTGTAACGCTTAATATGCTCTCAGGCAGCAGTGACGAGATTGCCATTGAAGTAAAGCATGATTTGCCGCTGCCGTTTAATCTGAGCGCGATTTCTGCAACATATGAGGTGAACGAGTGAGCAGCTTGATTGATTCGTTTGAATTCCCGGTCCGGCGCAGCCGGTATGTCTGCCGGGAGATGTCGGAAGAAGATGTGAATACTGCGCTTCTCTGGTTCAAGAGTTATTATGACGGAAAAGATTTTCCGAAAGATTTTCTGCCGGAAACAGGTGTGTGCGTGTCGGTTGATGGAACATTGGTATGTGTCATTCCAATTTATTTTGAACATTCAAGCAATGTTGCAATCCTCGGTCACTGCATGATCAATCACAAATTCAACAAAAAACAGACTTGTTTTGCAATCAAAAAATGTATTGAATATGCTGTTGAATACGCTTCCGGCAGAGGAAAAAAATATCTTGTTTCCATTTTCGGAAGAAACAGCATCAACAAAATTGCCGACAACTGCGGTTTTATTACCGCAGATACCATTGAAGAAAAATTCTTTTTTTGCGGGAGGTAAAATATGGCAGATCCGGTCACATGGGCAATTTTAGGAGGTGTCGGCTACGGCATTTACAAAAAAGTTGACGAGCAGCGGCAAATCGCAAAAAATCAGGCGAAAGTTGCTGAGGCAAACGCACGTCTGCAACAGCAACAGATGGAATACAACGAGCGGATGGCTGAGCGTGAAGCGCAGGCTCTTGAAGCAGAGGGCATTGAAAATGCCAGAAGAATGCGCGCTGCCGCCGAACAGGCAAGAAGTCAGCGTATCGCCATGCTCGGCAGATCCGGTACGGCAATGAGTTCCGGCAGTCCTCTGGCTGTTCTCGGCGCGGCGGCTTCTGCAGAAGAATTGAGCATTCAGGACAACAAATATTCAACTGCCAGACAACTTTCGCAGCTCTCTACAAAGTCAAAAGACTATGCTTTCGGCGCCAAAGTCGCCGCAAACAATATTCAGAGTGCGAAAAATTCACGTCCTTCTTCGCTTGCTTTTGGTTTCAATCTTGCCGGTGAAGCTGTCAATGTCGCTAAAGCCGGTGCGTCAATTCTTTCTATTGTGGGGTAAAAAATGCCGGAAATTCCTGTTTCTCAAAATGGTCTTATTCAACATACGGCAGCCGGTTCACCGATGTCCGGACATTCTCTGCATTATTACGGCGACAACGGTATGGCGTCGGCGATCGGAAATCTCGGCAACAGCGTAACCGGCGCTCTCGGAGTTGCCGCGCAATTCAAAAAAGAATTTGATGAGACGGAAAACCGTCTTTCCGCAACCGAAGCAAGAAATCTCTTTGTCAAAATCAACGGTGAACTGCAGAACAGGATGAAAGCAAATCCCGGCAGTTTCAGCGAATTTGAAAAATGGGCTGAAGAGGCGGACAAACTGTATGCCGAACAGTCAAAAGTCTTTCTTGACCGTATGACTGACAAATTCCGCAAGCAGTTTGAAGCGGATATGCAGGGCATGAGAATTGAGGCTTTGAACCGAAGGAGAGAGGTCGGCACTCAGGCTGCAGTTTCAGCCAATTATTCCAGATTTCAGACGCTTTTCAAAGAGGCGGCGGAACGTGATCCGCAGGAGGCAATGCGTTTGCTCACCGAAAATCGGGGCAGTCTGATTTCGGAACAGGAATATTTGACAAAAAAAGATATTGACCTGCCGAGAATTTCTCAGTCTGCCCAGATGAGAAGAGAGGTCGAAGCCAACACGCCGGGTATTATCGAAAAACTTTCGGCAACTGACGGGAATGGAAATTTTACAAATTTTACTGCTGTAACGCCTGAATTCCGGCAGAGTATGATCCGTTATGCCCAGGCAAAGGACAGTCAGAAAAGAGCAGAGGAGTTATACCAGTTTGCCGAAGAACTTGATTCGGGACGTCCCATTTCAAGGCAAATGATTGAAAATTCTTTTGCCGGGAAAACGTCTGCCGCGGATTTAAAGCAGAAACAGGCCATGATCCAGATGTGGGAGCGCAGGGAGTCGGCAAAAGAACGCGCGACCACCGCAGCAAATGCGCAGCAAAGAAAATATAGATTAGATAGCGATGAATTTGCTATCATTGATTTTAAATTTTCTCCGAATCGTGACGAAGCTGTGAAGCAATATAATGATTGGCGGCAGAAAATTATTAAAAACTACTATGGAGACGGTCCGGCGGTCAAACGTTTGCTGAGTCAATTGGAGGATTCTTTCGCGGCACAACACTCAAAAGAAAAAAGTTCCAGTGGAGAGTATAAAAAAAGTTATATTTATCAGAAGTCTCAGGAAATGCTCTCAGAAATGAAAGATGATTTTTACAGTCGGTATCCCGGACGTGAAGACCTCTGGTATATCAATACATACAACGATGATGAGAATTTAAAATCCATCAATTTCAAAATGGCAACCGTTGAACTCGATGCATTTTTGAAAAACAATCCCAAAGCAACAGAACAGGAGGTCAGAACTTTTCTTGACAACCTCAAAAGGGATGTCAATCAAGCGGAATGCAACAGACTCGTAGATTTTTGGAACCAGCGCAGAACACCTTCGGCAAATTCCGCAAATCTTGATTTTATTGAGAGAAATTACAAAGGACGTATCGCAATTTTTTCAAAAGAAGGCAAGTTTGTCAAGTGGAAGGACGGTAAATAATGGCAGAACATATTCCGACTTGGGAAGAGACCACGCCAGTTGAACATATTCCGACTTGGGAAGAGACCACTCCCGTCTCAAATCCTTTTTTTTCACCCTCAAAAAAAAGTTGGCAGAATTTGCAAAAGGCTTTTTCCGGTGATCCTCTGGCATTTATTGATGATCCGCAGGTTCGTGCGGATATGAGTTTCCATATTGAACGCATGGGGGGAGATGTGGAACAAGAGCGAAAAAAATGGGCTCTCGCTGCGTATTTTTCTCAAATGAGAAAAGAGGATATCCGTTTTTGTCATGGCAATATTGACGACCTGATAAAAAAATTCAATGGGGGTAAAATGCAGTCGGTTGATGCCGCTTTTTCAGAAATCGGCAAAAGTATCAACTTTCAACGTCCTGATAAAACTTTTTGGGAACGGCGAGGCGCTGCCGCTTTCGTTTCCGGCAGCGGAAGAGTTGCCGAAGCGGGGTTCAATGTTGCAAGGTTCCTTGCCGGTTTGTGGAGCGAACTTGCAGTCACTTCCGTCAAAGCTGAACTTCTTGCAAAAAATCCGCAGGCTGCTGAACTTATCACGGAGCCGGAACAGGCAAGAAAAAAAGTTGAATCTTTTGTTATGAAGCCTTTTCAAAAGCATTTTATGCCGGATATTGAATGGGCTGAAAAAAATATGCAACTTCCGGCTGATTGGGTTACAAACAGCAAATCCGTGTCTGATTGGGCAGAAAATTTAGGCGTTGCGTTTGTGAATTATATTCCTCAGCTTGCCGCACAAACAGGTCTGATTATTGCATCCGGAGGCGTATCTTCTCTTGCAAGTATTTTTGCAGTCAATGGTTATTATGATATCAAAGATGATTATCCGCAGATGACAGAGTCTGAGGCTGTTTTGTACGGTATCGGCATTGGTCTTATCAATGGTGGGGCAGAAAAAATAACACAGGGAATAATCTCCGGCGCAGTCAAAAAAAAGGTGGCTGCAGAAGCGGTAAAAAAAGGTCTCAAAAAAGCCCTGATCCGCATGGGACTGGATGTATCTAAAGAAGTTGTCGAAGAAGGGGCAGAACAACTTGCCGAAAATATTCTCGATATTAGTTTCGGTTTGCGCGGTGATGAAAAGTGGAAGTCCTCAAAACTCAAGGAAGAACTTTTGCGCGGAGTTCCGGAAGCTATGGTTCTTGCTTTCCCCTCCGGAGTCGGTTTTTCCGCAATGGGAGCGTATTCAAGGAAAATTTCTGCACAGAGACAAGAGGCTTTACGCAATATTATCCGGAAAAAGGTTGAAGAGCTTTCCAATAATGAAAACCTTTCTGAAGAGGACAGAAAACAATTATATGTATTGCAAAATCTTGACGATGCAGCAAGCACGGTTGACCTTGAAAGAGCTGTTGAAACTATTTATCTTGATGAAATATCGAAAAAACGGAATTTTGATGAATTGCCGGAGGAAGAACAAGATTTGATTCTTCAGGAAGAGGCGGAAAAACGCAACAATCTGCGGAAGTCTCTCGTTCATAATTATGACGATGTTGTCGATAAAGTCTCTGAATACAGTCAGGGATTTAAGGACACTGTGTTTCACGTTGTTGAAAACTGGGAGTCCGTCAAAGACAAAGTCCCTGCCGACGCTCCCGGAAGAAGTTTTGTTGATTTGAACAGCGGAGAAATTTATATCAATGCCCAAAAAGTGCGTCCGCATGAAGTTTTTGAAGTCATGCTCCATGAGGTTGTCGGACACAAGGGACTGCGCAACATTTTTAATGATTCTCAGCTTGATTCTCTTCTGGATCAAGTCTATCGTGAGCATTTCAACGAAGAGGAATTCAAGGAAGTTGCCCGCAGATACTTTGATTTGACGGAATTAACCGATGAAGAGGGCAATTCTTATCTTGACGTTTCTCTTGAAGATGTGAACGATCAGCGTCTGGCTGCCGAAGAATACATAGCATATCTTGCCCAGCAGGAGACGAAACCCTCGTGGTGGAAAGAGTTTTTGCAGAAAATACGCATGTTTTTTGCACGTCTGCCGTTTTTTAAAGACGTCAGAATGACCGATGACGAAATCAATACCGTTCTCGCCCGCAGTACCAGAAGTGTCAGGCGCGGCATGTTTGACCGCAGAAGCCGCGTTCAAACGGACGGAAACGGACTGGAACGGACGGGAACGGATTTGAGGTTTTCTATCATCGGAGAACGCGGCGCAGCTCTGCTTGACAGAACTTTAAAACAGGACAATACCGCTAATTTGCAAATCGCAAAAGAAATGCTCTCTGCCGGCAAAGACGCTAAAACAATCAAACTTGCTACCGGATGGGAAAAGGGCGGGGACGGCAAGTGGCGCATGGAAGTGCCGGATGTCACCATGAAAACGGAACATGTTTACGGCAATATCCGACAAGTCGTTGAAGCTCCTGTTTATTTAGATGGACCGTTGGAATATTATGTTTCTGCTCCGGAGCTGTTTGCTGCATATCCTTTTTTACGGCAACTCAAGGTTGAAACAAGAGATTTGGACAATGCACACGGAATGTATGTTCACAGCACCGGGGAAATCAGAATTGATAAAAATGCAATGGGTTTGACTGAGGACAACCAAAAACGTCTTGAAGAACTGCGAAAACAAATTGTCAAAGCAGAGAACTGGAGCGATAAAGACAGAAAAACTGCGGAATTGCTTGGTATTGACAATGCTCCGGAAGCAATCAGAGTCAAAGCAGAAAAGGAAATCGCTGCCATTACAAAAGGACAGTTGGATCGGTACCGGGATATCCTGGTTCATGAAATTCAGCATGCAATTCAGGCACAGGAGGGCTTTGCTCATGGCAGTTCCCTGGAATATTTTGAAACGCATCCTGTCAGGGAAGAGAAATTTAAAAAAGATTATGAAGAAGCAATTAAAGAAGAATATAAGCGAAAAAAAGAGGCGTTTGACGAACATCCGGAACTGTATGACGATTTCCGACGCTATGAACAAATAGATAAGATGGGCGCGGATGAGTTTACAGACGAAAACCTTGAGGAAATGGAAGAAATATCCGACAGGTTGGAATCTGCAATCGGCGAAAAATGGACTCGGTATGTTGACGCCAGAAGAACACTGCAAAATGCCCGATTTAATTACTACCGGAGCGAAGTTTCGCCATACAGTGCGTATATCCGGACAGCCGGCGAAGTTGAGTCACGAAATGCACAGCACCGTAAAGATATGACTGCTGAAGAGAAGCGCAATTCTCTGCTCTATGAAACTGAAGATGTCGCTGAGGACAGCAAGATTTATCTGTTTGACGGTGACAACGGACTGGAACGGATTGGAACGGATTTGAGGTTTTCTGTTGCGGAAAACGGAGATGTACGGAATGGAACGGATGAAAACGGACGGGCATATTCAAAATCTTTGCAATTTAAAAAATGGTTTGGCAAGTCAAAGGTAGTGGATCAGAACGGCGAGCCGCTGGTGGTGTATCATGGGACGGATGCCGATTTTTATTCATTTGATACAAAAAACGGCGCATGGTTTTCAAGGAGTATGGAATATGCTGAATCTATGATGGAGGAACGAAACGGCAAAAATTTATTGGCATGTTATCTTGCCATTAAAAATCCTATGATTGTCAAAGCAGATCCGCAAAAGTTTGCTGCAGATATAGCGTGGGAAAAATCGCTTATTGCCGAAGCTCGAACAAAAGGGCATGATGGTCTGATTATTGAAAATAATACGGACAATGATTTAGAGAAAGATGTTTTTTATGTCGCTTTTTCTCCTGAGCAAATCAAGCTCGCCGGAAATGTTGATACCAATGGAGAGTTGATCCCGGGGACCGGTAATATCGGCACGTTTGATCCTGAGAATCCGGATATCAGGTTTTCCATTTCTGAGTATTCCGCTGAGGAAGTGCGCGATTATGTCGATATCCTTAAACCATTTACCGGAGCGGTTATTGACAGGAATCCCGAGGACTATGCTGCTTATTTGAAAGAGCATGGCGTGGATATTCCCGAAAAGGACGCTTTCCGGTTCGCTCAGGAAGCCGCCAGGCAAAAGATGAAGCAGGCAAAAAAAGCCGCCGACGCAAGACGGGATAACTGGCTTTATGATAATATCATGGAGTACCGCTGGGCAGTCGATTTTTCAGGATCGTTTGATTTCAAAATCCGCGTTTCTCCGCGTTTTGAAAAAACTGAAAAGTCCGGTACTTTCTGGACAAAAAAGAATGATTCCGGCAAAAATATCATCTCTCTTGAAGAACTTGCAAAATATGTTTCAAGGCAAACCGGCAAAGATGAATTGGAAGTTGAAGAAAATCTCTTTGACTTTTTCCGCGATTTGACCAAACCCATTCTGCGCAAAAATTATACGGACTTCAAAAAGGAACAGTTCGCCGCTGACAAAGAGGCGGCAAAGCAAGCCTTTGACGAATTTATGCAGCAGGAAAAATATCGCATTCAGGATGAGGCTGTTCAAGTTCTAAGTGCCGGTCAACCCCTCACAATGGACTGGATCTACGGAAACAGAAAAGTTTTTAATGAACTTTATCAGATGATTTTCAACAAAGAGGCGCCGGTTAAAGTTTCTCAAAGAGATTTTGAAGCCATAAACGCCGCTCTTATGCAAGAGGGTGCCAACGCTTCCACTTATGCCGAAGCGTACAAAGTCGCCCGCGCCAACGCCTGGAATGAGTTTCAAACCAAACTCACGGCGTTGAGGGACAATGTTATAAAACAGAAAGCTGATGCCGTAAAACTTCAGCGCGAGGCGGTCTCTTTCGCTGAAAAAGAACTGCCCAAAGAGGCAAGGGCGGAGTTCGTCAGAGATATCATCGGTCTGCTTGAATACTCCAATGCTCCAAGTACAAAGTATCCCGAGGGAAGAAGGCAAGCGGAATTTGACAAAATTATCGAAAAGATGACACAGCGCGCAGGCGTGGAACGGAAAGAATCAGCCATTTCTCAAATTGATTCGCTGCTTGATCAGTACAAAGTTATGAGAACTTTTAAGGGTATCCCGATCAGCAAGGTTCCGTCTGTTCAAAATGTCATGACCGAGGTACGCAGGCTTACGCGCATGACTGCCGGTGCTGTCAACGCTTATGTCGGATTACAGACTGCTCTTATGAGTCAGGCGGAGGATGGTTCGCAGGCATGGGAGGACGCAAGAAAACGCGCTGAACTTGCCGCAATGTTCGGCAATTTGCAATTCAAGTCTGCCGATGAAGCGGAAGAGGCGTTGAAGTTCCTCACCAAACTTGTTACAGAAGGTAAAGCGGAATTCCGTCAGCAGTTGCGTGAACGTCTGGACAAAATCAAATCCATGCGTAACGAGGTTGTCAGGAATCTGTCAGGCGGTGTCATCGATACGACCGGAAAAGACGCCGACCGTTTCAACAAGTATCTTCTGAAAAACCGGGCAACGCTTGAATCATTCCTGCGGTTGATCGCAAACATGAAAATTCAGGACTTTGACAGCACCGTTCTGGCGCATCTTGTCAAAGAGTATGAATACGCTCAGGAACGCGAAAAAACGCAGTTGAGACTTTTTGATCGAGATTTCAGAAAAGCTGTCAAAGATATTTTAGGCTATGACGGTCTTGTCGGATGGAAAAAGTTCCTTGATGAAATCAACTCTCCCGTCTCGGGTGTTTTCAGAGATGTGTATACTGCCGAAGTCAAAGAAAACGGAATGAGTTTCCCGATCATCGGCAAGCGTCCTGCCATCCGGACAAAAGTCAACTGGAAAATCGCGGAATACGCTCTTGATAAATATGCCGATGATGTCAATATGGTTTTTCAGAAAATCGGCGTTTCTCACGCACGAGATATTTTCAAAGATTACGGCGAAATAAAAGACGATTATGCCATTTTTCAGGTCGGAGAAAAGTTCATCGTATTTTCTTTTGACATGGAAAACAACAGCGTGTCAGAGTTTGAAGTACCCTCTCAGGCAATTGACAGAAGAATTTTCGGCGGCGGCAGAATCGTCAATGATTTATCCCGGCGTTTTGTCCGCAAACAGACGGATGATGTCTCTGCAGGAGTTAAACCGGTTGATCCGGAATTCGGAAATGACGCTGAGGATATCCAGTATCAGGCTCTCAGCGATCTTGACAAGGCGGCGGCAGAAGTGGAATTTCTTTCTAATCCAAGAGAATTGAAATCCAGCCGGGAAGAAATACCGGATCTTACCATCAATCGGGCAATTCAGCTTATTCTTGAATGGGAACAGCTCGATTACAAGGACGCGTTTGAATGGAACGGTTTTACTGCTGAGACAATTCAACAGCTCTATGACGCTGTTCCGAAAAAATACAAGCGCCTTGCTTACTGGATGAGAGATTATGTCAATCAGAAATCTGATAAACTTGATGAGGTGTCTGTCAAAAAATACGGCGTTCACCTGCCCAGAATCCCCAATTACTGGATGGGTGCTTTTTCAGGTTCAGCCAAACAGAGGCTTTCAGCAGATAATATGCTCGGATCAATGAGCATGAATCCCTCTTTCCTGATTGCCAGAAAAGGACACCTCAAGGCACCGGATACCAACGCCGACGCCGTGGCAATGTTCATTTCTCATGTTTGGCAGCAGGCGCATTTTATTGAAAACAATGACGCTGTTTCTGACCTTGCAGCTGTTTTCAATGACTCCAAAGTCAAAACCGCTATCAATAACACGCTCGGGAATAATGTGACTGATGAAATCTTGCGCAGAATAAAAGAGTATGCCGCAGGCGGAGGAACGGAAAAAAAGAGTTTTGATATCCTCAAAAAATTTTTGAGTTTCTATGCTCCTGCAAAGGTCGGGTTTTCCATTCCGTCTGCAGCAAAACAGATTGCCGGTATGATTGCTTATGCTTACAATATTCCGCTTAAAGATTATTTGAAGTATTCCGGAAGAACTGTTACTCTTTCTGGAGACTTTAAAGAGTTTGCGCGTTTTGCGTGGAACAGCGATTTTGTGCAAAACCGGTTTGCCGGAAGCCTGGACAAAGACTTGGTCTATCTCATGAACCACGCGATCAACAGCGAAAAGTATTCTGTCTTTTCAAGTTTTCTTCTCGATGTCGGCACGCTGCCTCTGCGCGGCGCTGATACTGTCGCTGTCATCCTCGGCGGGTATCCCGTTTATGCTTATACGCGTGATCAGGCGCCTGCAGCAGGGAAAACTCCGGCAGAGGCACGCAAGGCGGCGGAGTACGCCTGGATGAAAGCAACCAACGAAACTCAGCAGTCAAGCAACGTGACAAGCAAAAATTATTTCATGGCAAACTATGACGGCGTGTTGACACTCTTCCGCTCTAACGCCATTCAGACAATGGATATTGTTCTGCGCAGTCTTGATGAAATAAAACTCGGCGGAAAAACCAAAGAGGCAAAGCAGAAACTTGCCAGACGCCTGCTGATTTCTCATGTCATTATTCCGGCAAACATGTTTCTTGTGTCTCAGCTCTGGTCTAAGGGCATTGACGTTGAAGAGTGGAACTGGGAAGATCTTTTTATCGGTATGCTCTTCGGCAGTTGGGAAGGTCTTTTCCTTGCTGAGTACTTCAAAAAGGCAACGGAGAAAATTGTTGCGATTGCCGCAGGAAAACCGTTTTTCAGTCCCTCGGGTTCCGCTGTTCCCGTCCTCGATGACTCCATTGACGCGATCAACAAAATCGGAAAACTTTTCGGAGACAAAGAACTTGATCCCTCGGATCTGGCAGCAGGCGCAAAGAGTCTCGGCGATATTCTTATGGCCGGCGGAATTGCCTATACACCTGCCGGAATTTTCGGATCTGTTCTCTCTGCAGCCGGAACGCGGGCAAGGCAGGTACTCCGCTGGTTTGAGGATAAATAAGTGACGGAAATATTAAAACAGCCATTGTGCTACATTATAACAAAAGGAGGTTCGCATGATTGAAAGCACAAACAACAAAGTCGTTTTCTCAGTCGATGAAAATATGACTTTTCCGTTCCCTTACAGGTTTTTCCGGAAAGAAGATTTGCAGGTCTTTCTTGATGAAAAAAAATTACAGTCCGGCACAGATTATTCCATTGAAGACAAGACGGATTATTCTCTCGGCGCAAATATTACGCTTAATGTTGCTGACGCAAAAGGGAAAAATCTGGTTGTGCTTCGCGTTCTGCCGGTTATTCAGGAAACAAGTCTTCCGGAAAAAGGCAAACTCCCCTCCGGAGCAATCGAAACACAGCTGGATAAAATTATCATGATTCAGTAGCAGTTCGGTGAAGAACTTGAACGGTGTGCGAAACTTCCGGTCTACACCCAGACGGACGCTGTTGAATACCTTGAAAATCTGGTGACTGTTACCGTCAACAGCAAAGATGTGGCACTTAATGCCGCTGTGGCTGCGGCGAACTCCGCGCAGACGGCTGCGATATCTGAATACAATATGTCGCTTATCTGGGCGGAGATTACAGGCGATACCACGCTTGCGGAGAATGCCCTGCTTACCGTCGAAGGAGCCGCTGCGGCTACCGGGGCCATTACAACAGCAAAAGAAATCGCTATTGATGAAATCAACAAACGCGGCGCAACTGCCATTGCTGCAACAGATGCAGCCGCCAAAAAAGCCGAAGACGCCGCCGCCCAGGCAACGAATAGCGCCGGTGCTATCACCGATACCGTTGCCGCTGAAATCCTCGTTCAGGTCTCTCAGGCGGCAGGTGCTGAAGGTGTTCTCGGCGCCGCTATCGCCGGCGGTGTTCAAGATGTGGAGAACGCACGTCAGCAGGCTCTTGACAAAGCCAACGAGACACTTTCCCAATTCCGGGAGGGTACCGCGGAATTTGAAAATGCCAAGCAGCAGGGACTTTCTCAAATCGACCAGAAAGTCGCCGGTGTGGCGCTTGATGTTGAAACAGTCCTTGCCCGCGCTCAACTCATTGCCGACAATTATCTTGATAACGCTCAGGCGACTGTATCGGGCAGTATCACCGATTTGGAAAAAATGAGAGAAGATGCGCTCGCAGCAGGAGATAATGCGCTTGCTGAACTTGCCGCAAAGCGCATTGCCGAACTGGAGAACTTGCAAAAGCTTCTCGCTGACGCTGACAGCGCCAAAAGTGCCGCTGAACAGTTCCGTAACGCCGCCCAGTCCAGCGCAGGAGACGCCTATTCCAGCGCAGAAGACGCCCTCTCTCAGGCGCTGAGCGCAGCCGGAAGTGCGACAAACGCGTCGAATTCTGCGAGCGGAGCGGCTGCGAGTGCGGAGGATGCCTTGAAGTCCGCTCAGGACGCTGCGCTTTCTGCCGCCAACGCCGCCGCAAGCGAGCTTGCTGCAAGTCAGACGGCAACCAATGTCAGTAATGAACTGGTTTCCACGCACAATTACAGCAGTTCGGCACACAAAAATCTTTTTGACTCCAAGTTGTCTCTCTCGGGCGGAACGCTGACGGGAACTATTACTTTTTCCCTTGATAATATTATTGCTCGCAGCACAAACACGAATTTAACTCTTGTTTGTGGCGGTACAAGTTGGGAAAATGGAGGTTCTATCGCGCTGCATGGAAAAAGCAAATCCGATAATCCCGGTGGCGTAATAATTTATGCAAAAAACGGAACACAGGATTCGTCCATGTTGCTGAAACCGGATGGCGGTTTGTCATGGAATGGAAAACATATCGTCCGCAGCGTTGACGGCGTGAACGCCGATTCCGCCGGCAACGTTGCTCTGAACGCCCTGCCGAAAAGCGGAGGGGAGTTGTCAGGAACGATAACTGCGGATACGACCGTACCTTTGAAAAGAAAAGTCGATAACGCATGGATTGAAATATACGGAGGAACAACTTATGTCAATGGTGCTTGCCTGCGTCTTGACGGAAAAGACGGAGCGCAAACAGGCAATTTTACACTCCGCGCCGGAAACGGGAGTGCGTCCCCCGCGCTTGTTGGAACACCGGCAGGCGGTTTGAGCTGGAACGGAAAGACCGTTGTCTGCGTTTCCAGCTGGAAATCCGCAGACGGTTCAAGTTGGTATCGGAAGTATTCGGATGGGTTCATCGAGCAGGCAGGGCATTTTACAAGCACGACAGATGCTAATGTATTAGTTACTTTGAATACAGCCTTTACGACCAACAAATACGTTGCCATCATTCAATCCGGTGACGGCACAATATGGACTGACCACGGCGGAGATTATGCCGGAAATAAAACGACTACAACTTTTAAGGTGGCGTGTCTGGAAAACACCGATAACTACTGGTACGCCTGCGGGTACTGATAAAGGAGATTTGGATTATGGAAGAACAGTTTTATATCGGTCAGACTTTTGAGGACGAATATCCTCCTGAGGCTGCTGGTTGGTGCAATGAGAACAATGCACATATTGCCGAAAGCGAAAACGGAACGTTTGTCATTGTGGAAAATCCTCCGCCGCCGAAGACGAAAGAGGTGCGGACTTTCAGCAAGTTCGGTATCTGGGTCGCAACACGCAATCTGCCTATTGCTCCCGGTTCGGAATTTACCGTCTGGGAGACGTTTGAAACGTTTTTGAGCGAACAGAAACTTATGTCCGGATGGGCGCAGCTCGTGGATCTCGTGGAGGACAATCCGTTCTTTCAAGAGTTTTATCCGAAAGCGGTCGAAACTTTCGGAAAAGAGTTGGTTGATAACGTGTTGGCGGCTTCGGTCGTCGGCACAAAAACAGTAATTGTGGAGGTTTGAATTATGGCGCAGTATATCACAATGATCGCGGTCGGCAAGTGGGATGACAGGGCAAATCTTAATTACGTCCCCTGCAACGAAAGAGTCAACGGAAAACGGTACAACGCTTTCGGTGTTGCCATCGTTTCAGCCGGCGATACCGCCGAGGTCAGACGTCCGTACAAAATGGAAGAGGAAGGCGGCACCACTTACGTCATGTACGATGACGACAGCAACGTTGACGTTCCCATTTTCAAAACCGTTGAGGCATAATTATGGCTTATCTTGACAAAAACACCGGCTTGTTCCTGCCGGGCAATTCAGGCGGAGGCAACTCCGGAGACGGAGACGGTGGCGGCGGCGGAGGTGAAAGCGTCGTTATTTCCGGCTTTGAACTTGCTAAAGTCATGGAGTATATCCCTTATCGTGCCGAATTGACGGCTCCGGAAAAGGTTGTTATTTCCGGCATGGGAACAGTAGAAAGCGAATACGGAGACAGTGCCGACTTTTCAGACGTCAACGGAACGTATACCATCACCGATGATACAAAGTATCTTTCCGGCTTGAAGCGCGTTTACAAGCAGGAGGGAGGAACGTATTATCTGCGCGGGTATGACCCCTCCGGAGAGGAATGGAGCGAGTTTTCCAAATGTTGGTTCATTGACACTTCAACCTATATTTCTTACGAATCCAAACTGCGTTTTGACGGAGAGAACATTCCGTCCGGCGCAAACAACTGGCAGGCTTCTTATTACGGTGAAGTTTCCGTTACAACAGCGGTAACAAACAAAACATATCCGGAACAGCCGCTTGTGCTAAACTGTAAAAAAGTCAACAGTTATGACCAGACTTCCGGACAATGGAGCTGCGCTGAAAGTTCCACGGCGTTATCAGGCTGTGAAAATCCTCCGGAAATCAGTCAGATTTTTGCCGTTCAGAACAACCGGACAATCGGCAATTACATTGATTGGGCTGGTGCGTTTGCCGATGAATGTGACGAAAGAACGTTGGTTTACATTTCTTGTGATGAGTTGAAACTCCGTGACCGGTCTGTATACAGGCGCACCGTCAACCGCTTGGGAGATGAAAGCCATATCGCGCTTGAAAAAGGTGTGTTCGGCAACTGTTGGAGAATGGAGGGTGAATATCCGGGCGGTCTGTGCTATGTTGATATTCCGGAGTTCGATGTCAATGCCGACTGGTGTCTTGAAACGTATCATCTCGGGGCAGATGGTTATTTTGCATACCTCGGAAGTATCGAATTTTCTATTACAACCGATTACTTTAGCATTAGCGGAACAAGAGTCATCATCAATGACCCGCGGGATGGCAGTTTCCCTGTCAACAAACAACTGGTTCACCTTGCCGTGCAGTACAATAAACAGCTTAAACGGATAGAGTGTTTCGCCAACGGGCAAATGCGGACTATCACAGAAGAGGGTAACGAGTTCATTTGGGAAAACCTGCCTCAAGCGAAAAAGATCATAATGGGGGCTGATTGGACGGGGCAGGGTGGTGTTCGCCAATGGGACGAGTTCAGACTTCATCAATACCGCAAGTATACCGGAGACTTTACGCCTCCGGGATTTGAGGAGAAATAATGCTTAAAGTAGCAGTTCACTCAGAGGATGAAAAGGGCAATGTGTATACCCTGCTTGAAGATGTGACAGTCCATTGGCAGGGAAAAACGCTCGTCATCCCCGCCGGATTCAAAAGTGACGGGGCAAGCGTTCCGCGCTTTTTCTGGCGGATCGTCTTTCCACCCGGAGACAGCCGGGCATTACGTGCGGCAATTGCCCATGACTTCATCTATCGCACCCATCCCGAAGGCTGGACGCGCAAAATGGCGGACGATATGTTCTATGATCTTTTGCGTGAAGACGGTGTGTGTTGGTTCAACGCTCAAGGTGCATATTGTGGCGTGAGATTGTTCGGAGGGTCATCGTGGGAAACATAAATTCAGACTGGTTTTTTAAAGGCATTCTTGCTATCTTGCTCGGAATTATAGGATTCTTTCTCATGCAGACGTTTGCTACAATCAAAAGTCTGGGAAAAGATATCATCACGATCAGGGAAAAGATGTCCGCTCTGGAAGCAACCAGGCTCACACGCAAGGACATTATGGAAATGATCTCGGAGTATCACGACCATCATCCGTGCATCAATGCCATTTATAAAAAGGAGAAAAAGAAAAAAGATGAAGAAGAATATTGACAACTGGGAAGTTGTTTATTTTGCCCTGCTGCTTCTGGCGATGGCGCTTATGCTTGCCGGGTGCGGTCACGATATCCACGTCAAAGGATGGGGTCTGGTCGTCAAAGATCAGACGACAGGTTACGATATCAAAATTCAAAAAAAAGGAGAAAACAAATGAAAGTTAAATCCATCAACGGACAGGAATTTGAAATCTCGCACGAAGAGGCAAAGCGGATCTCTGCCAGTTTGGGAAACCCGTCTTTCAAGTCAGAGATGCGCGAATTCTTTACGCATTATCAGCATACTGCAGCCGAAAATATCCAAAAGGTGACAGAAAGCAAAGAAGCTCCCAAAAGCGAAAAAGAGGTCAAAGAAGCTATCGCAGAAGTTATAGTTTATGGAACTCCTGAAGAGGTCGCAGAGGTCCTCTTTGAGGCTATGGAATGGCAGACGGCTTACGCCAATTTAAAAAGTATTGAGTAAGGCTTTTGCCTGAATGTTGTTCCCGGCGGCAGGTCCGTATCCGTCAGGAACAACTTGAGATATAATATACGGACAGTTTAAAGGAGGTCAATATGATCAGAGCACATGAGATGAATAACAGCGGACGCGATTACTGGGTCGAGGACACGCACCGCGGCAATGGACTTGCCGTCGGCGCACTCTCCACTGCAATCCCCGCCGCCGTTATCAGTCTCGGCAATTTCGTCAAAGAATGGCTCGGAAACAACGGAGGAAACACTGCAGCCGGCAACGTTGCCAACTTGTGTGCCGCTTTGGCTCCCGTTCTTTCCGGTGCTCTCGGACGCAGTATCACGGCGGACAGCTGTCTTTCTCCGGCAGAAGTGAAGCTCGCTGAGAAGGCTGCAAAAATCGCGATGCTCGAGGCGGAGAACTACTCCGACAAGGGCGATGCAGAACTTAACAAGGCCATTATGGCAGGTCAGAAAGATCAGTTCGAGTACAGTCTCGGTCTGGAACGGCGTATCGGCGTTCTGGAAGGCGAAAACAAGTGCTTGCAGCAGCGTTTCGCTGACTACAAAGAAGGGCAGGCAGAAAAATCCAAACTGGAAAAAGAAGTGCTGGAAGGCAAAATCATCCGCGTTGCGGACTCTGTTGCCTGTCTTGCCGGTAAAGTCGATGATAACGCCCAGGCAATCAATGCTACCAACGCCCGGATCAGCGCCATTACAAAAGTTGTGGTTCCCGGTGATGTCGTTTGCGGCGACCGCTGCGGCAGATGCACCGGTGGAAATGGCACCCAGCAGTAAGAAAAGGAGGTGCGTATGTCCCTCTGTTGTCCCCTTGCTCTGAATCTTCAGGGAAGTCTCGGAACCGTTGACTATCACGCGCCTTGCGGGTGTATCAGCATGTGTGACCTTACACAGTGCAAATACACTCAAAAAGGGCTGCTTGTCAAGTTCAATGCTCTCGGTGCCACGACCACCAACACCGTCAGCATCGTTGCGCCCAAATGCGGCGGATCCATGGCGCTTGTCAATCAGGCAGGCGCTCTTGTGACCAACGCTAACCTGACTGCGGGTAACGTCTATACCGTTTATCCGCAGCGTATCAACGGCATCCTCCGGGGAGTCGTTGCAGGATTGTAAACCTGAAAAAAAACATATCCCGTTCCGGATCTTTCCGGAACGGGGTTCTGCTTTAAAAAAAGGAATAAAAATATGGATATCAATGCTGCTCTTGGTCGTTTCATTCTTGACGAAGTTCTGCCGATCGAGAAGGATCCAGTTTCCAGCGCTGTACTGGGCGGACTTGCCGCAGCGGCAGGAACTTCATTTTTTAAATTCAAAGGCTTTGATGGTATTGACCTTGACAAAAATCCGGAGGAACTTCACAGTATCATCAAGGGAGCTTTTGAAGCTCAGCCGTCAATCACTCTGAGTCTTGCAGATTTTCTTCCGGATGATGCCTGGACGAAATTTCCGGTTATTGCTATGCCGCGAATAAGGAAAAGTCTGGAAAAACCTTATGATATAGATTTGGAAACTGTTGAAAAATTTATCGGGTTGCTTGCACAAAAATAAAATTTTCTAATTCCCGCTTTTTGCGGGATTTTTTTTGTTCCGTCCACGGTTGTCGGGCTTTATCCGGAAGCAATTTACCGTTGGAAGGTTCAACGTGTTGGCTATTTTACAAGCTGTCTGCCATGTCACAGGCTTTCGTGAAAAAGCATTGCGGATCGTTTTTTCTGACAAATGGCATTTATCGCCGATCAGTCGGTAAGCATTGGTTTCATAATCCATTTTTTATCCTTTCTATATTGAAAATGCTTTTTTGAGCGTTTTGAATGTTCTCTTCGTGTATTCCCAGGTATTTGACGGTCGTATCTATTCGCGCATGTCCCAGAGCTTTTCTTGTCAACTCAAGCGCACGCATGGGATCGCTCGTGTTCTCGTTCAGCAGGAATTTGAATATTTCCTGCGCAAATGTTTTGCGCATCCAATGTGTGCCATATCCGGTGCCGAGAATGGCTCGAAATCGGTGGTATGCCGATATTCTTGACAGCGGTTTCCCGTTTTTGCCGCGGAAAACGTAGTCCGTCGGCATTTCGTGTCCGCGCTGTTCCTCTTCCCGCAAATGGGCAATGACAAAACAGTGAAAGTCTGCCGGAATTGACATTTTACGGTGAACGGTT
The DNA here is from genome assembly GCA_017502435.1 of Lentisphaeria bacterium. Lineage (GTDB taxonomy): Bacteria > Verrucomicrobiota > Lentisphaeria > Victivallales > Victivallaceae > RGIG5270. The sequence goes on along the minus strand of JAFVUZ010000259.1, from coordinate 8,659 downwards.
TTTTCTTCTCCTGTTTTTAATTTGACAAAGTTGATCACGTCTTTTATTTTTCCGTCACGATCCAGAAGGTCATGACGCTGAAGCATGAGAACTTCGCTTACCCTGCAACCGGTAGTCACACCGATTGCAGCAAGGCAAGCGTATTTTGCAGGCAGTTCATGCAGAAGCGCAAGAACTACATGCAGTGGAAGAGATTTCATTCCCGGCATCAGTTGAACAAATGTCCTTTTTTCAGATAATGCTGACAGCTGCTGCCGTCTGTCCAGCATCGGATGATTACTTTGCCGGACTTCGGATTCCGGCATTTTCCCCAATACGCAAGGCAGCCTGGGCCGTCATCTCCGTACTGGCATCTCCGGCAGTTTCTTGCTTCGTTTTCTCTGGTGCGCGTTTTACTCATTTATCTGTTTCCTTCAACTTCGCCAGCGTTGCGGCGATGGCTTCGGTTTCGCTGTCAAAATCACCATCAACAATTGTGGAAAACCATTTTGTTTTAACTTCATATCCTCCGGGATTTTCTCTTGATGTACCAGAGATAGTAAACAATTGTTTTATTACATACACCAACTTCGGAGCCAGCGTTCCCGGAGAGACGGTGATGTGTTCAAATACGGTTTCTTCAATCATCTTCCTACCTTTCTTCGGATGCAATGGAACTTGATCCCGTGTCTACTGGGGAAGAATTTGAAGGCAGCCCAATAGTATATTTGCTTGCCCGTTCCATTGCAGTCTTTTCGTCCAGCAGAATTAATTTGTCGATGGAAGATTTACCATTCACCTCAAGCGGCATAGCCAGAACCTTATCCAGACTGTTTACATCTGCTGCGCCGTAACAATCGCCCTTGATTGACACAATTTTGTAAGCGTGTACGTCATCCTTTTTCAACGCAAAATATGCTCCGGGGATAAATCCAGCTTCTATAAACGGCGCAAATGTCGATTCAAGATTAACCCGTTCTGCATCCTGAATTTCATGAAGTAAATTTTGGTAATCATCAATGGAATTTTCCAGTTTATAAAGCAACATTTCAATCTCATCCCGCAAATCTTTTGCGGCTTCAAGTTTTTGTTCAAAGTCATCCATTTTCAATTCCTTTCTTGTTTAATTCCAGCCATACTTTTATCGCTGCGGTGACAATGTTTTTGTTATGTGCCTGGATATCTCTGACAGGTGTTGTATAGGCATTAATAAGCCATTCATTATACGCAATTTCAGACCACTTCAAAAAAACATCTTCCTCGTGTTTGTGAAGGTCTTCCAAAATCTCCTGTAAGGTCGGCGCGGGGTAATTTTCTGTTTTTGACCAGTCGTAATCTTCCCGGCAAATAATATCGTTGAAAACTTTCCCATTGTGACCATGACGGACACAGTACAGCAGCGCACTGTCCTCAAACTCCCCTGCCGGGATCATCTTGCAAAGTTCAGGCGGAGGCACTAAATCTTCAAGGTTCATTAGTTCACCTGTTTGTTTAAATAACTGATAAATTTTTCAGCTTCAGGAGTGAATTTTCTCAGGAGATAAAAAACTTTTCCGGCAGAGCCACCGCTGTGTCCTTGTCCGTCAAAAATAATTTTGCATTTCTCAAAAGTTGAGCTCTGCAGCTCTGTGTGAAGTTCAAGAAAACACTCAAGATCCCAGCCATGATATATATCTTTTACGCTCACAGGAACAGCATCTATCCAGTCGTTCCAATGTTCTTTGTCAAGATATTTTATTCCTGATTTGATAAAATCAGAAATACGCTGCGATTCAAAGATTTTTAAGTTAAACTTTCTTATATTTGCATCTCTCATGTTGCTGAAATACTTTTCCGTTCTCTCAAGACGGCTTTGTCCGGTTATCATGCGGTACATAAAGTCAAGAGTTAAGTCGTTATCATCGGTGAAGAAGTAAATTTCATTGAAGTTGGCATATCCCTTTTTGTCAGGATAATCCGTCTTGAAAGCGTGAATTGCTATATGCAGTTCGTCAATGTTAGAAAAACCGGTAATTTCTTCACGGTCAGAAATGAATCTTTCTAAAACTTCCTTGTGTTCGGCTTTGTTTCTTAAATCAATCACTTTTCAATTTCCTCTCTGATTTTTTTGTTGATATCTTTTAAAATCGGGATGTCATGGATCATGCCGAGCACCGAGTTCACATCATGGATGTATGCCAGAAGCCGGCGCATCCGGCGGATCTTTTTCTCTTGTTCGCTCATTCTTGCCATACGGTCAACCTTTCTATTTTTTGAGTTTTTTTATCGGCAAATGCGCAGATGAAATTTTCCTGAAGTCTCCGGCGCACCGGAGCCGGATCAGAAAATGTGTCCTCTATGCTGCCAGAATAAAAGTTGCCCAGAAGCCAGATTCTTGCGTGGCAACTGCCGCAGTTTACGCTTTCAAGAATCTCAAAGAGCAGCTCTTCTCCGGAGGAGGATACTCTTGCTTTGCCGATAACTTCATCAATGATAACTATGTCCTGCCCGAAAAGGTCGGAAAGCATCTTTTCGGCAGCATAGCTCTGGTCGCTCGTCTTGGCGCTACGCCAGTCCGCCAGAAGCCTGCGCAAACTTGTGTAACGGATCTTTTTCTCTTCGAGAAGAAGTTTCGCCGCAACAAAGCAAGCTGAAGTTGACTTTCCGCAGCCGGTTTCTCCGGACAAAAGCAAATGAGAATGACGGTTCAGCCAGAACCATTGCGCTGTAAAGTAGACGGGCGGTTTCGCGAACAGCTCTCCGGTGTTCCGGTCATGGCTGTAATTTACCGGAATTCCGCTTTTTTTGACAAGTTCCGGAAGATTCTGAGCGGTACGTTCTTTTTTCTTGCGGTCCTCTTCGGCGGATTCGTCAAGCGCTTTACGCATTTCGCAGGCGGGACAAGTCCGATCCTGTTCAAGAATATTTGAAACCACGTTTGCAAACTGGTCATTGCGGAAGTCAGCAATCTCGTAGAGGTTTCCACATGAAAGACAGTCAACAAGAATGAATCCTGAGTTTTTACTTTCTTCAATCTTCATTTTTTGAGAGTTCTCCGAGGGTTTTACACGCTTGAATGTATTTGCCATACCTCACCCAGCAGACAACGCAGCAGCCTTCCGGCACCGGCGCAAGGTCGTGCGGAACCGCTTCCGGCTCCATTGCCTCTAAACACTTTTTGCAAAATTCACTCATATTCCGGTGTGATCCTTTGGGGTTTGCGGTTTATCCGGAACAGCTTTTCCGGAACGTCTGGGAGGGAACAACCCCTGATAATCGTTTGCGATTGACTGCTCAATGCTTGCCAGGGCTTCAAGAAGCGGAAGTTCTGCAAGCATGCCGATCTGGCGTTTTGCGGCGAACTCTGAAACGGGTTTCTTTTTGCTCTTGCGGTAAAGAATCCACTCCTGCCATTTGGCAAGCATTTCAGGACAGCGCAAATTCTGCGGGAAAAGGTCTGCAAATTGGGGTTCGGCACTTTCTTTTTTTAATATTTTTTTCTTTTTATTATTCTCTTGGTTGTTATTAATATTATTATTAATATTCTTATCCGCGCGGGCGGGCGCACACTCAGGCGTCGGGCGCGCTTCGGACGCACACGCGCCTGCGCCCTCAGTTCCGGCTGTTTCAGCGGGATTTTGTATTGTACAAAGTATGTTACTGTGTGCGTTACTGTGTATATTACTCTGCGCGTTACTGTGTACGTTACTTTGTGCGTTACTCTGTATCATACAAGCATCGTGCGACGCCCAGCGTTTCCGGACATTTTCGCGCTTGATTTCACTGTGAAGAATATCCCGTTCAATGGCTGAATATATCACCTCAGCCCGTCCGGTCATTTCCGGTACGGCAGAACCGAACAGGCGCAGCAATACGGCATAGCAAAGCCGCTGCTGTTCCTGAACGCTCAGCGTTGATATAAGGTTCAGCCAGTCTGAACGGAATGTTACTTTTTCGGGTTTCATTTGCAAAGTGCCAGTATGGCGATTAAGAACGCAAGAAAAGAAAACAACACGGAAAGAACAAACACGAGAACAAACAATCCGGTGTAATCACGGTTTTTGGGGCTGTGAAAACAGTTGCGTGTGTAAATTTTGAACATTTTTACGCCTCTTTCTGGTACATTGACTCAAGGTATGCGTTGATATCTTTGGGTTTGATGCGGTACTCCCGATCCATTTTGATATGCGGAATTTTTTTGTCTTTGCAGAGTTTCCGCAGGGTTTCGGTTGAAACTCCGATTGCTTCGGCTGCCTGGGCAAGCGTAAGTGTCGGTATGACCTGAAAGTTGCGCATAATGCGCTCTTCAAGGGAGGCTGCGACTGATGCGGTCAGTTCCGTGATTTCTGCTGCTGTCATATCAATTCCCTTCGTTGGTGCGGTGGTCTTTGCTGATTGAGATATTAATGTTAATAGCGTCAATATGAATTGTCGGGAGAGCCCGGCTGCTGTTTACAGCTGTGTTCATCAAACCATTTGCAAAAATGTTTGAAAAATCCATAGAGGTTTCCTCAGCAAAATCCTCGCAAGGCTTGAGTTCTTCATCTATTTTCTCCATCCGTTCTTGCAATGTCAATTTATTGAAATGTTTTCGGCGTTCGTTCAGGAGTTCGCAAGTTATGTATTTTGAGCAATGTAAACAATTTTTTTTCATTTGTGATCACCTTATTTTATCAATTTTCTTGTCCGTTGGGATTACAACACAGCAACATGTAGAAATCATACGCCTCAGAGCCTTTTTTCCGGTAGTCTCCCGGTCTCCAGATACCCATTCCCCAGGATCTTGTTCTCCACGGTTCTTTGGGTTGTGCTTCCGGAGATTTGTCAATAAAACGAAAGTTCGTTGTATCGTTGTTTTTCTCAATGTTTCCATATCCGGCACACGCCCTGAATAAAAATTGGTGTCCGGAATCTAACATTTCCTTTACTCTTTTTTCTTGAGGCATTTCGAACATGCATTTGCGGCATATTTCTTTTCCGTAATTAACGTGATATATATTTGCGCGGCTTCCGCAAACAGAGCATTCATCAAGAGTTTTTTCTGATTCTTCCTCCGACTGGTCAGACAGTTCTGACTCTTCCGACTGGTCAGACAGTTCTGACTGGTCCGGTACCGGTTGTCTTTCTGCCGCTTTCAGAACCACTGCGGGTGGTTCCTGCGCTATGAGGAATAGGTCATCCCAATCATCATCCGTCATGTCGCAGGCTTCGTAAAGTTCCCCGGATTCAGAGAAAATTTGTTTTTTTCCCTCAGCCGGCTGGTTATATTTAATTTCAAGTTTTACGAAACGGGTTTCTGTTTTTGTTTCCATTTTCTGTAACTGAAGCCGGAGAGCATTCCGGAGATCTGCGATAGAATCGCGGAAATTGCGTTTGATTTTGTCTAACTCAAGTTCTTTTTCAGTGATTTGTTTAGAGATCATTCCGGCAATTTCTGCCGCAAGAAGCAGCTCCTTTTCCGTCAGAGGAACAGCGTATTCCATTTCTTCAAACATTTAATCGTCTCCCTATTAATATGTTTTTCAACAACCGGAACCGTCACCGGAACCGGAACCCAACTTCAATGAGTTCTTTTACTTCCATGGTTTACTCTCCTTTGGTTTGTTTTTTTACTTTGTTGTATTCCATCTGCAAGATGGTGTTGAATTCTCTTAATTTTTCTGTTTCTTTTTGGCTTTTGTCAAGATCCGCTGAAAGAAGCTGATTTGCGTTCCCCATGCTCTCTATCTGCTGAAGTGCGCTCGTAAGTTCCATAGACTTAATCTCATTATCTTTAAGAAGCTGAGAATTGATTGCTGATTCGGCAAGCAGTTCTCTGTTCTTCTCGCTCAGCATTCCGGCATATTTTCGCAGGGAATCCATGTAACGCACTGTGTCCCAGATGTAGAGCGTGGCAAGAATGAGCAGCATTGCTGATAATATGAGTGTCATTTTTTAAATACTCCTTTTTGTTTTTATCTCTTTTGAGATGTTTTTTTGTAAAATTTTTTCACTTTCTGACTTGATTAAAAAGCGCAACGTATCTGAATTTGTACTACGATCGTAATGAATTCTAATCGCTTCTAACATTGCCACTTCTTCTTTTGTTGCCCAAATCGCTATTTGCTGCTTCATGACTATCCTTTCTTTTGTAGGTGACTCTTATTAAAGATATATCTGAAATGAGATAAAATCAAGTTGATTTTATAAAAAAAGTGGAAAAAAGTGTAAAAGTAACATATCTTATACTGGAGGACAATCATGGATATTTACGAAAAAATTATTGAAATGCTGAAACATGAGTATAATTCCGGAGCAACATATCAGGAGTTGGCGGACAAATATAATGTTTCATACACTCACATTCATAATCTGCTCAACGGCAAGAGAGCCGTTTCAGGAATATCCCTCGAATTTTTTTTTAGAATGTTTCCACATGCAACGATAAATTTTTCTGGTGGCGATTTCTCCCATCTTGTCAACAATGGAGGGAATGTTGTCGGCATAAATAATGGTAAGATAACTTCAGGATGTCTGTCTGCAGTGATCGACAAAATATTGGAAAGTGAAGAGCTTTCCGATGCTGAAAAAATAAAAGTGATGAAGGTGTTGAAGAAATGAAATCCTGCTTATTTTCTTTTTTGGGTCTTTTTTGGTTTTTTGTTGTAATGTTTCGACCTTTCAATATAATTATTTTTGCTTTATTTACTTTTATCTTGTTGTTTTTTGAACAGGACATTTATTTGGTATTTTCTTTTATTTATTTTTCGATTTCATTTTTTGTTTTTCTTTGTTGTATTATACCGATTTTTACAACTAGATTTTACAAAAATTTATCATTGGTTCATAGAAAATATTATTTAGCAATTCATTTTACACATGGTGCCGAAGGATTTTCTTTTTTATGTTCCAGTTTTTGTTTGTTCAACATTTTTTGGACTTTGAAAATGGTTTATTATGGTTATTGGTATTTATTGATTTATACTATATTGTATTATTTCTGTTATAGCTTATATATAGGTCCAAGATTAAATCCTTTTTTATTTTTAGGTGATAGAGTAGTTAAACGTGGAGATGTTGAGGCATATAAAGAGCTTACCATGATTGATTCTATCAAGCGAGATGGTTATTTTAGTCCTTTTTATATGGAGTTGTAAATAATTTGAGACATTTTGTTTTACTCAGGATGGTATAAAAATGTTGCAAAGATTTACTGATTTTCAAAAAACGATGTTTTGTTTTTCATTTTTTTCGGTCATTATTTTGTTTTTGGCTGTTTTTTTTGATTTTGCATATGGATTTTATATTTTTTTACGATTGGTTGTTTGTGTATCAATCTGTATGTTGATTTCCGACATGTGCAATGTGTATTTTCGTTTTGCGTTGATTGTTGTTGCGATTCTATATAATCCCATAGCTCCGATTCACTTGGGGAATCGTGATACTTGGATCGTTATTAATCTTCTGACGATTCCTTTGATTGTGGCAGCAGACATTTTATCAATTCGGAGAATTTTGAAAAATGGCTCTGCGCAAAAGAGGTAAAAAAGGATACTATTCAGCCTACTTCCGGACCGTAAAGGCACGTCCGGACGGGACGCTGAAATATGCTACTGTCACTGTCAATCTCGGTACTTCCGATCTCAGGACTGCTCGCGCTCTGGAAGCAGAATTGATGGCGAAAAATGAAGCAGCCAGACTCCACCAGAGAGCGCAAGCGCACATGATCAAACTGGAAATCGCTTCCGGTCATCGTCCTCCGGAAGATTTGCCGGTGATCACGCGCGACAAAAAGAGAAAAAGGCTGCGGCTTGCTGACGGCGTGGCAACTGCGGAGAAGTACAGAGAGGTTTCGGCTACTTCCAGAAAACTCTGGAACCGGTTTGTCAGGACTGTTCAGTGTTCTTTTTTTGACGAGGTTACTGCTGAAATTGCGTTTGACTATTTGCAGCAGAATTTCGGTGATCCGGACAGGGGGAAGTCTTTTAACAACAATAAATCCGCGTTGTCGGGAATTTTCCGTTTCTGTCTGGTTGATGCCGGAATGAGCGAAAATCCTTTCGCTGTCATTCCGGTCCGCAGATTCGTGTCCGAACATCAGCGCCCATTTACCGAGGATGAATTTATCCGGATTCATGCAGCAGCAAAAGAACCATGGAAAACTGCGGTGTTGATCGCCTGGCACACCGGCATGCGGGAAGAGACGGTATTTAATTTACGGTGGAGCAATCTCGCCGGTGATGTGATCACCGCTTTGCCGGGAAAGACGGCCCGATACGGCAGGGAAGTTGAAGTCCCTCTTCATCCTCAGGTGATGGAACGTTTGTCAGAGTTGCCGAAAGTTGATGACTATATTTTCGGGTGCTTTCAATTTTCAAAAAAAAGCTCTTCTTTTCGGCAATACTTCGGCAAGCTGCTTGACAGTCTTGGAATTGTGGCCAATCGTCAAGGAATCGTCAATTTTAACTGTTTCCGTGACAGCTTTATCACGCGCTGCGACGAATACGGCGTTCCGCGTCACGCAACCCGGGGAATTGTGGGGCAGGTGTCGGACGATACGACCGATCTTTACTCACATGACTTAGTCTCAGCGCGAAGAATTCAACAGTTACCTTGGGTTAATTTGAATAAAGTTGAGAAAAAATAGAAGATTTGTCAAAAAGTGTGTGTCAATTTATTTTTAAGCAATAAAAAATGGGTTCGAATCCCACAGCCGGCTCCA
>JAFVUZ010000258.1 GCA_017502435.1 Lentisphaeria bacterium | reverse complement strand
CCGGGTCGTACCCGGCGCCGGGGTTCCGTCTTCGCTAAAGCTACGCCGTGACAAGGCAATCGGCGTCACGCGTCAGCGTAATAGAAAGGCGGGTGGAACGCCGGGGCGGCGTAAGCCCCCTTGTAATAAAAAATCAGTCTACGTTTAGTACACAGCGATATGAAATAATGCAGCAGAATAATAAATACAGGACTTTGCTATGATAAAAAAAACTGACCTTTTTAAACCGGCGGCCAAATACCGCCCGATTCCTTTCTGGAGCTGGAATGACAAACTCGTCCCCGCAGAACTCCGTCATCAGGTGCGGGAAATGCACAAAGCCGGGCTCGGCGGATTTTTTATGCACGCCAGAGGCGGTCTGCAAACTGTTTATCTGTCAAAAGAATGGATGGAATGTGTCAATGCCTGTCTGGATGAAGCAGGCAAACTCGGTATGGAGGCATGGCTCTATGATGAAAACGGATGGCCGAGCGGTTTCGGCGGCGGTTTGGTCAATGGGCTCGGCGAAAAATATCAGCAAAAATATCTCCGGTATGAAAAAAAACTTCTAAAAGACTGCGGGACAGAAAATACGGTTGCTTTTTATGATGAAAACTGCAGTTTTCTGGGAGTTGATGCACCTGAAAATCAGGAGCAGACAGTCATCCGCTGTTATTATGAAATAAATCCTTATTACGTTGATAATCTTGATGCTCAAGTTGTGGCGGAATTTATCAGAGTCACCCACAAATTCTATTATGAAAATATTCCTGCACATCTGCTTAAATATATGAAGGGCATTTTTACAGATGAACCGCAGTTGTCCCGCAATGGGATGCCGTGGTCGTTCATATTGGAGCGGGAGTATCAGAAAACTTATGGCCTCAATCTGCTTGAAGAACTGCCTCTGCTGTTCATTGAGAGTAAAAATTACTGCGAAGTGCGTATCCGTTTCTGGAAACTTGCGGCAAAACTTTTCAGTATCAATTTCATGAAACAGATCCATGATTGGTGCGATGCTCACGGCTGGATGCTGACAGGACATCATGTTCTGGAGGAAAGTCTGCCGCATCAGCTCGAAAGTAACGGTTCCATAATGGCACAGTATCAATATTATCATATTCCCGGCATGGACCTGCTGGGGCGGACAAATCCCGATCCGGTGACAATGACTCAGCTGACAAGTTCTGCCATGCAGTTCGGACATAAACAGATTTTGAGTGAAAGTTTTGCTGTGACCGGCTGGAACTTCGGCTTTCACGGAATGAAATGGATGTTTCAGCAGCAGCTGGTTCATGGAGTAAACATTCTCTGCCAGCATCTTGAGGGATATTCTCTGCGGGGCAAACGCAAACGTGATTATCCTCTGTCAAGTTTTATACATCAGCCGTGGTGGGATGAATATCATCGTGTCAATGAATATTTTGCCCGTGTCGGAATGGTGCTGGCAGAAGGGCAAACTGAAACAAAACTGTTGGTAATTCATCCGCTTTCAAGTGTGTGGAAACTTTATTCCGGCAATGTAAAAAAAGCACCGATGTCACAATATACGGAAATGTTGAAAAATACAGCTCTTGTGCTTGACTCTCTGCAGATTCCATATCATTTTGCAGATGAACTGATTTGTGAAGATTACAGCAGTTTTGAAAATGGTATGATCCGGATCGGTAAGTGTGCTTACGATACTGTTCTCATTCCTGCAATCACCAATCTTTCTGCTGAAATTGCCTGTTTATTGAAAAAACTTCATCAATCAGGCGGCAGGATTTATGTCATTAAAAATGCTGTTGAAAACGTTCCTCTGACTATTGACGGCGTTGAAGCTGATGCAGAATTTCAGACTTGGTTCAATTCTCTGGATGTTTTCGAAAATGAAAAACTTGCCGCATCGGCAATCGCAGAAAATATGCCGGATTTGATCAAAATCAGTGAAAACGGAGAATTTGCCACTGAAATTCTCAGCACATGGCGTGATATTGAAATCGACGGACGCAAAGGCAGATTTTATATTTTTGCCAATAAAAAATATACTGAGTCATGCCATGCTGCAATTTCAATTCCTGCAACTGGCAGTATTATTGAAGTTATGAGTCATGAAAACGGCACTTTTGCACTACTCAACGGAGTGAAAAATATTGACGGCCGTCTGGAATTTGAATATCCTTTTGCCTCTGGGGAAGGTCTTGTGATTTTTGTTTCAGATCGGGCGGAAAATGCGGAAAAAATTTACCAATCAACAGATTTTTATGCTTTGCCTGAACTCAAAAAACTCAATAATGAATTTGAAATCACTTCTGCCGGGGACGGTAATATAATCACGCTTGACCGCTGCCGTTACCGTATTGACGGCGGTGATTGGATTTATGATGATGTCTGTGTTATCCAGCATCGTTTGTTTGCCTGTCAATGCGATTGTGATCTGGAGATGGAGTTTGATTTTGAAATCGGAGAAAAGTTTGATTTGTCAACGCCGCTGACATTGATTTCTGAAACTCCGGCAATGTTTGAATATTTTCTTAACGGCATAAAATTTGAAGCTGTTGACGGCGGTAAATTTTTTGATCAGGCGTTCCGCAGGATCGCTCTGCCGCAAAATCTGAAATTCGGCACAAATACGATCGGTATGAAATGCCGTTTTCATCAGGATCAGAGTGTTTATGATGCACTTGAAAAAGCAAGAAAATTTGAAACTGAATACAATAAACTGACCTTTGATTCTGAAATAGAATGTATTTATCTGGTCGGTAATTTCCGTGTCGAACATGACGGCAGAGTTGAAAAACTCGAACGTCAGGCCAAACGTTATTACGGCAATTTCACGCTTGGAGCCCCGCTGGTTGGTTCCGTTATAAATGCAGCAGATATTGCAGAAAACGGAATGCCGTTTTTTGCCGGCAAAACAGTGCTGAAAAAGACGTTTGATTTGACTGAAAATGAGGCCGCACAATGCAAATATCTGCGTTTACGCCATATCGGAGTTAATTCGTACCGGATAAAAATAAATGGCATTGAAGCCGGATTTCTGTATGCCGGACAATTCGTTCTGAAAGTTGAGAATTTGCTGAAAGCAGGTGAAAATATTCTTGAAATCGAACTTACTGTCTCTCTCCGCAATATGCTCGGCCCGCATCACCTTGAGGATGGTGAATCATATTTCATATGGACAGTTGCATGGCAGAAAGAACCCGATGCGATCGGCAATCTCAATCTGCCGTACAATCCGGATTATTGTTTTGTTGAACTTGGACTCAATGAGATAACTCTGGTGTAATTTTCAGGCATATATTTCAAAGGGGGCAAAATTTCCGCCCCCTGCGGGGAGTGTGCAAAATTAATCTTTGAGTTTAAACCCGTCTTTGAAGGCTGTTCCGGCGACGGCTCCGAGTTCGATATAGGTATGATTTACAGGGTCAAAAGTTATCGGGCGGAGTTTGGCGGGAGAAATTCTGCCGTTTTCATCGAGGATTTTTTCATCGGCACTGACATTCAGAATTTCGCCTACGGCACAGCCTGCTTTGTCATCATAACTTACAAGTCTGCATTCGAGAGTCATCGCAAGTTCCGCAAATACAGGAGCGTCGGCGAACTTGCCTTTTTGAGCTGTGAAGTTGGCTTTTTTTACCTTATCAGGAGTTTCGCTGCCTGAAACGATACCGACATAATCGCATTCAACGACATGAGCAGCATCGGCAATGCTGACAGTAAAAAATCCTTTTTTCTGCAGATTTTCAGCAGTTTTGTGACCGGGATCGATACATACTCCGATCTGATTTGTATCATGAATGCCGCCCCATGCCGCATTCATGGCGTTGGGCGAACCGTCTTCGTTATAAGTTCCGATTATCAATACGGGCATGGGGAAAAGCCAGGTTTGGGCTCCGAAATCTTTACGCATAAAAAAACTCCTTTCTGCTGTTTTCTGAAATAATATAGTGCAGACATTTTTTTATGCAATTTTTTTTGCTGAAAAAATTATCATTTTTTACTTGACAAACAGATATTTATGCTGTAAATTTACGATACAGTTACAAAATTGTAATTGCAAGATTTATAAATTACGGAGTTTTTATGAAAGAAAATATTCCAGATGTCCGTCCGGACTATGATAAACCGAATTATGATGCAAATAATATTGCTCCCTATACTCTTGAAGATCCGTTGACTTTTCTTGATGGCACCAAAGTTGCAAATGCTGAAGAATGGCAGAAAAGACGTCAGGAAATTCTTGATATTTTCGCAAAAGAAATGTTCGGGCAGGAGCCGCCGCCACCCGAAGAACTCGTGATTGACCTTGTTGAAGAAAAATCTGATGCACTGGCAGGTTTTGCCGTCCGTTCTCAGTACAAAATGTATTTCCGCAAAGACAAAACCGGTCCGTCGGTCAACTGGCTCGTTCTGCGTCCGAGATATGCGAAAAAGCCTGTTCCTCCGATACTTTTTCTCAACTATCGCGGCAACCACGAACTCATTTATGATGAAGAGGTCATTATTCCCGATATGTGGGTACGCTACAACAATCATGTCCCGCCGAAAGAACGCGGTGTGATGTGTGACCCGAATCAGAATACCTATCTGCCGATCAGTATGATTCTGAGTGCCGGTTATGCAGTTATTTCTGCAAGTTACGGTGAAGTTTCTTCCGATCCTGAACCGCATAATCCCAATGCAGGATGTATGCCGGAATCATTTGCATACAACGGGGTTTTTGAATTGTGGGGTGAACGTGACGAAAGCCGCACCGACAACATAACTGCCATCGGAGCATGGGCATGGGCACTTTCACGCGGTATTGACATGGTTGAAAAAATCCCGCAGCTCGATGCAAAAAAATGTATTCTGACCGGATGTTCACGTCTTGGCAAAGCGGCTTTGCTGGCGGCGGCACGTGATGAACGCGTCTGGGCGTGTGTGCCGGTTCAGTGCGGCGGCGGAGGAGCAACTCTTGCTAAACGCGATTTCGGCGAAAATATTGCAACTGAAATGTATTATTTTCCGCACTGGTATTGCAAAGCATACAAAAAATATGAACGCAATCCTGCTCAGCTGCTGACTTTTGACCAGCATTTGCTTGTTGCCGCTGTTGCTCCGAGAAAACTTCTTATTGCCGGATTTGATAGCCCGTGGTTCGATACAGAAGGCGAATATCTTGCCTGCCGTGCCGCAGGATGTGCGTGGGAACTTTGCTCCAAAGAAGGTTTTCCCGATGTTCCGTACCCTGCCGACTATGAAACCTCTGCAATCGGCAGAGACTTCGGCTATTACCGCCGCAGTGAAGAACACGGAATCGCCGCTTTTGACTGGCTGCAGTTGCTCGAATTTGTGAAAGAATAATATAATATTGATTATAGGAAGGAAAATGTAATGTGACACGGCACAGCCGCAGGTCAAGCGGCAGGGCGTGACAAGCAATAAGGAGTTTAAGGAAGTTAAGGAATTTAAGGAAAAAACAAATGACTGCACTACAGTCCGGCTGATGTGGACGCTGACGCGGCTGTCCGGCTGATGCAGAAGGCAGGCAACGGCAAAGCCGCAGGTCAAGCGGCAGGACGTGACAAGCAATAAGGAGTTTAAGGAAGTTAAGGAATTTAAGGAAAAAACAAATGACTGCACTCCAGTCCGGCTGATGTGGACGCTGACGCGACTGTCCGGCTGGTGCAGAAGGCGGTAGGAGTTACGCGGGAGCGAAGATATATGCTTGACTCAGAGTGCAGTCAACGGCAAATTCCCTAAACTCCCTAAATTCCTTAAATTCCCTATTGTACGTCAT
>JAFVUZ010000257.1 GCA_017502435.1 Lentisphaeria bacterium | reverse complement strand
CCGTAAAAAAGACAAAAAAAATGGTACATGGGATTTGACAGCCTTTGGCTGCCAATCGCTTCGCTCCTGAACCCCTCTTGACGGGGTTATACTGCTGATGCAGTATAAAGCATTGACATGCTTTTCAAATCCCTTTGGGAGTTCATTTTTTTGCTTTTCTAAAAGGCAAAAAAAATGGTACACCCAAAGGGATTTGAACCCCTAACCTTCTGGTCCGTAGCCAGACGCTCTATCCAATTGAGCTATGGGTGCACTTGCGTTTATTGTAATCATTTCTGATTTTCAATGAAACTTAATATATCATTATTTTTTGTTTTTTCAAGTCGTTTTTTAAGAAAAATAGCGTTTTTTTGTCACTTCAAGCACTTTTTCCATCTCCTCAGGCAGACCAATCGTGATCCTGACGTATTTTCCGGTTCTCTCTCCGGGAAAATAACGCACAATTATTGCCGCATCACGCAACGCTTTGAAATATCCCTCTCCATCACCGTCCGGAGGTGCAGCAAACAAAAAGTTCGCCTGACTCGGAACTATTGTGAAATTCATATCTTCCAATGCTTTACGCATTTTTTCGCGGGTTGCTTTGATCGCTTCACTGTTCTTTTTCAGATTCTCCTGATCAGCAAATGCCGCTTTTGCCGCTGTCTGGGCAACCAAATCGACATTATAGGAATCTTTCAGCTTATACAAGCCGTCTATCAATCTGGCATCGCCGACAGCATAGCCAAGACGCATTCCTGCAAGTGAGTAACTCTTTGAAAATGTGCGGGATACAATCACATTGCTGTATTCTTTGACCAAATCGATACAATTATCTTCAGCAAAATCAGCGTATGCTTCATCGATAAGCACTACTCCGTCAAATTTTTCGCAAATCTCTCTCATTGTTGATTTAGCAAAACTGTTGCCGGTAGGTGCATTCGGACGTGTGATGATCAACAAATTGGATTCTTTTGCCTGTTCAAGAATATTTGCAGGCATGGCAAATTCATCGCCCTCAAGTGCGATTTTTATAACCTTTGCGTGCTGCATCTGGGCAAGGATTTTATACAAACTGTAAGTCGGATCAAGAAAACTGACCGCCAGTTTCTCTGATGTAAACGCTCTGAAAACCATTGTCAGCAAATCGTCAGAACCATTGGCGGCTATTACCATATTGCGGGTAAGTCCCCAGTGTTCCGCAACAAGATTGCACAAATCATCTGCCAATGGATCGGGATACAAACGTAATCTTTTCATATCCAGTTCTTTCAATGCCTGAAGAACTTTTTCTGATGGCGGATATGGATTCTCATTGGTGTTGAGTTTTATAAGTTTCTGCATTTTGGGCTGTTCGCCCGGCACATATCCCTGCATCGCATCGATTTCGGGACGGAAGTAAGATTTATAAGGCAGACTCATTTTTTGTTCGCCTTTCTTCTGATGGTTCCGCTGTTTCCGTGGGCACTCAAAGTTTCCATGCGGGCAAATGCCTCAATTACAGGAATTTCACGCTGGATTGCACGTTCGCTGTATTTAACCAGTGAACTGCGGCGGAAAAAGCCGTCAACAGTCAAGCCGTTGAAAAATTTTGCACTTCCTGCTGTCGGCAGAACATGGCTCGGTCCGGCACAGAAATCGCCTGCAGGTTCCGGCGTCCACTGTCCCATAAAAATTGCTCCGGCAGCAGTGATTTTTTTAGCGGCCTGTTCAGGATTTTCGCACATAAGTTCAAGGTGTTCGGGTGCATAATCCGATGCAATTTTGCAGGCTTCATCCATATCTTTGGCAAGAATTAAGAAACAGCCTTTTTCGAGGACTTTTTCCACAGTTTCGATACGAGGAAGAGCTTTTTTCTGTTCATTTACGGCATCTTCGACTTTTTTGAGCATACGTTTATCAGTAGTCACGAGGACGGATTGCTCCAAGCCGCTGCCGTGTTCAGCCTGTGACAGAATATCGGCGGCAACAAAATCGGGATTTGCAGTTTTGTCTGCAACAATAAGGATTTCCGAAGGGCCTGCGACCATATCAATAGCAACCTGACCGTAAACAAGTTTCTTGGCGGCTGTGACATAAGCATTGCCGGGGCCGACGATTTTTTCAACTTTTTTAATAGTTTCGGTACCGCAACTCAAAGCGGCAATGCCGTAAACTCCGCCGAGGCGGTAAATTTCGGTAACACCGGCTTTTTTCATTGCATAAAGCACCGCCGGATGCACTTTGCCCTCACGGTTGGGCGGAGTAACTGCAACGATATTTTTGACTCCTGCTGCCGAAGCGATACCTGCAGTATGGATAACGGTCGAGACCAGCGGAGCAGTTCCGCCGGGAATATAAACTCCGACACGTTCCATGGGAGTAAATTTTTCACCGAGCATCACACCGGGACGTGGAGAAAACTGCCAGTTTTTCGGCAATCTTTCCTTTGAAAAAGTCTGAATGTTTTTGAGAGCGGCATTGATGGCGGTTTTATCTTTGCGGGAGACAAGTTTTGATGCTTCTTTGATCTCCTCTTCTGTAACCCGGAAATTTTCCGGTTTGAGCTGAACCTTATCAAACTTCAAAGCATATTCCATAATAGCGGCATCGCCTTTGTTGCGTACATTATCAAGGATTTCCGCAACCTGCTTTTCGATTTCAGGGGGATAACCGGGGCGTTCGCACAAAGGCCGCATTTTTTCAGCAAAATCTTTGGCTGAACTGTCTAAACGAATCATTTTAAACTCCAATCAAAATATTATCAATCAATCTGGTAGTTCCGAATTTTACCGCCAGAGCGATCAAAAGTTCCGTAGTTTTATCTGTCGGTTCCTCCAGAGTGGATGAATCCAGACATTCAATATAATCAATTTCTCCGTTGCAGGTGGTGATTTCAGCACGCATAGCTTCAACAGCGGCACCGCAGGCGGAAAGTCCGTCTTTTGCAATCATTTTTTCAGCCGTTTTGAGTGAACGTGAAAGTGACAAAGCGTCTTCTTTCTGTTCTGCAGTGAGATATTTGTTGCGTGAACTCATGGCAAGACCGCTTGCTTCACGGATAAGCGGAGAGACAATGATTTCAATCGGGAAATTCAAATCACGCACCATGCGTTTGATTATCAACGCCTGCTGAGCATCTTTCTGTCCGAAAATCGCAACATCCGGGAGACAGATATTGAAAAGTTTACTGACAACGGTACAGACTCCGCGAAAGTGAATCGGACGGCTTTTGCCGCAAAGTTTCTTTGAAAGTTTCTCTTCATCGACCCAGATACTTCTGTCGGGAGCATACATTTCTGACGGTTCGGGAGCGAAAATTGCGGAAGCACCTCTTGCTTCGCACAAATCTTTGTCCCGCTGAAAATCACGGGGATATTTATCCAGATCTTCAGTCGGTCCGAATTGAGTCGGATTGACAAAAATACTTACAATGACCACATCAGCTTCTTTGCAGGCACGGTCGATAAGTGAAAGATGTCCTTCATGCAGAAAACCCATTGTCGGGACGAGTGCGATTTTTTTGCCCTCACGGATCGCATTTTTGGCAAAAGCCTGCATATCAGAAACTTTTCTGAAAATTTCCATTTTCGCATACTCCAAAAATTAAAGAACAACTGTCCAGTTGTGTGTATCTTCGACTTCTCCGTACTGAATGCCGGTGATTGTATCGTAAAGTTTCTGCAGATTTGCACCAACTTCTTTTGAGTATTCAAAGACCTGATCGCCGCAGAAAATTCTGCCGATGGGAGTAATCACAACTGCAGTACCGCAGGCTGCAACTTCTGCAAATTCAGCAAGTTCGGAAATATGAATGGGACGGCGTTCAACAGTCATGCCGATATCTTCAGCAATCTGCATCAGACTCTTGTTGGTGATACTGGGCAGAATTGAAGATGATGCAGGAGTGACATATTTGCCGTCTTTGGTAATTGCAAGGAAGTTGCTGGTTCCGAATTCATCGACAAATTCGTTGGTTTTGGGATCAAGGAACAGAGGAACGGGACAATGGTTTTCTTTGGCGATTTTGGCAGGCAGCAGACTTGCGGCATAATTTCCGGCACATTTGATAGTTCCTGTACCGTTGGGCGCTGCACGGTCAAAACCGGTGACAGACATGGCATCGACAGGTTTAAAGCCGCCTTTGTAATAAGGCCCTGCCGGCATAGCCATAATAACAAGTTCGTATTCCTTGCTGGAAGCAACACCGATCTGCGGAGTTGTACCGAACATTACAGGACGGATGTAAATAGAACCGCCGGTTCCGTATGGCGGGATATAATCAATGTTGTCGTTGAGCAGAGTTTTGACGGCTTCGACAAATTTTTCAACAGGAAATTCCGGCATACAGAGGCGTTTGGCAGAACTGTTGAGGCGTTTGGCGTTTTCATCAGGGCGGAAGATACGGACTTTGCCGTCTTTGCCGCGGAAGGCTTTGAGGCCTTCAAAAATGGCCTGCCCGTAATGGAGACAGTTGGCTGCAACATTCAAGGTGACTTCATAAGAGTTGCACAGTCTGGCTTCGCCCCATTTGCCGTCAGCATAAGTAAAGCGGATGTTTGATTTGGTCGGCATAAATTCAAAACCGAGTTTGTCCCATTCGATATTCATAATAAACTCCTTTTATAAATATAAAGTAATAAAAACATAATTGGTAAAATATACCGCCGCTTGCAGTAATATCAAGTTTTTTTTATTAAAAATATCAACATTTTTGAAAAAAACAAAAAAAAATACCGGTCCATTTTTAATGAACCGGTATTTTCTGTAATAGAAGTTAAATTACTTCTGACCGACAATGAAACCATCGCCATAGACAGCACTTTCGAGTGACAGACCGAAGAAGGTCTGATAGTAAACGTATTTGCTGCGTTCACCTTTTTTGGGGGTGCGGAGAGAACCGCAACCGGCGAGTGTGCAAGCGACAACGGCAACAGCGGTGAGCATAAGAAGTTTTTTCATTTTTGAATTTCTCCTTTTGGTTTTTCTGCGGGACTCCGACATGGAATCTCCTCTACGAATAAAATTATAGCACATAAAAATAAAAAAACAAGCATTTTTTTTGAAAAAGTTTTATATTTTATCGTAATTGCTGATTTTATGAAGAGAAAAAAGCTGAAAACATAAAATCAGATGATGGTAAATTACAGATTTTTGAAGTTTTTTACAAAAAAAGTTTGCTTTTTCTTCAAAAGCATTTTAAATTACCTTTTCAAGGTACTGCCCTCCGCCGCCGTTGCCATTTTGGGCAGAAAATCAAAAGGAATGCAATGACAAAACGTTTTAAACATATTTATTTTGAATTGACAAATATCTGCGACCGCAAGTGCAGTTTCTGTCCTGAAGTCAAACGGGAAAAACTTTTCATGCCGTATGACGACGCGGAAAAATTTCTTGTTCAATCGGCAGAAATTTCCGAAGCAGTATATTTTCATTTGCAGGGGGAACCATTACTGCATCCGGATTTTGAAAAAATCACAACTTTTGCAAAAAAAATCGGACTGATTCTGAAACTTACGACCAATGCATCTCATTTACAGAAGTATTCGGAATATCTGCTTGAAGGAAATTTTTTTCAGATAAATTTTTCCATACAATCCCTCAATGAAGTTTCAAATGATGAACGCTTGAGAGTTTTGGATGACATTGCAAATTTCACACGGAAAGCCCTGCAGAAATGTCCGGATATGTACATAAATTTCCGCTGGTGGCAGAATTCGCCGCCAGATGTTGAGTTTTTTGCTCAAAAATTTAATATTCCAACAGAAAAATGGCTCCCATACAGCGGCAGACACAGCGTCAATATCACCGGCAGACTTTACAGCACTTTTGACCGTCAGTTTGTCTGGCCCTCTTCCGATGCGGATAAACGCACAGACGGAACTTGCGGCTCATGCCGCGGACTGCTTGACCATTGCGGCATTCTCTGTGACGGACGGGTGGTTCCATGCTGTCTTGATCATGAAGGATTTTTAACTCTCGGCGATCTGCATTCCGGAAATTTGTCCGATATTCTGAATTCTCCGCGTGCCGCTGCCATTGCAGACGGTTTCAAAAATAACAAACGCATTGAAACTCTCTGCCAAAACTGCAATTTTGCCCAACGTTTTAACCGGAAATAAAGGATTTTGTATGACTGATTCACTTAAAAAAGCCTATATTCATACTCTCGGATGTCGCTTGAACAGTGCCGACAGTGCTTTGCTCAACTTCCGTCTGCTGCAGAATAATTACAGTTTGGTGAAAAATCTTTCGCCTGACGTTTCTCTCATCATCATAAACAGCTGCTGTGTTACCGCTGAAGCAGGCAGAAAAAGTGCCCAGTTCGCCCGCAAAGCCCGCAAAGAATGTCCTTTTGCCAAAATTATTTTTACCGGATGTGCCGCTGAAATTGAAGAAAACACTGCCGCATTGCCCGTTGATATTATTGTCAAAGATAAAAAAACAATTCCGCAACTATTTGAAAATAAAATTGTTGCAAATACAGAAAAAACAGATATTTTCACTGAAAATGCTTTCGGAGAATTTCCTTTTCAATCCCGTGCATTTCTCAAAATTCAGGAGGGCTGCAACAATTTCTGCACTTACTGCATTGTGCCGTACACCAGAGGCCGTGAAAGAAGCAGAAATTTTGAAGAAGTCATTGCTGATGCCAGACACACTCTTGCCAAAGGCTTCAAAGAATTGATTCTGACCGGCGTCAATACCTGTCAATATTATGACAACGGCAGAACTCTGTGTGATGTCATACGCAAAATTGCTTCTCTCGGTGACGATTTCCGTATCAGATTGAGTTCAACTGAACCCAAAATGGACAATATTGAACTTTTGAAAGTTATGGCTGAACCGGAAAATAAAGTCTGCCGCTTCCTGCATCTTTCAATGCAGCACGCTTCAGATAACATATTGAAAAAAATGAACCGCCATTACTCTTTTGCCCAATATGCCGACTTTGCGGCACAAGCCCGTGAACTTATTCCCGGCATTCACATCGGGACCGACATCATTGCCGGATTTCCCGGGGAAAGTGATGAAGATTTTGCAATCTGCTGTGAACGTACACGCTCTTTAAAATTTGCCAATATCCATGTTTTCAGTTATTCCAAGCGGCAGGGAACTCCCGCCGCCGTCATGCCGGGGCAAATACCGCCCGATATTATCAAAGCCAGGGCAAAAAGACTGCAGCAGATTGCGGATGAAGATGCAGTTAAATTTGTGCAACAGTTTAATAATAAAGAACTTCCGGTTATTTTTGAATTAAGAAAGAAGGATGGCTTTTATCACGGATGGAGCGATAACTATATTGAGGTTCTCCAAAAATCCCCGGAAGCCCCCGGATGCATCGAAAATGTTGCAGTTGAGCAGAAAAATGCACAAGATACAATTCTTTTTGCAAAAACATCAGACTTTTAACTTGAAAATCTCAAAAAGTATGATATAGTATCGTACTTGTAATTTTTAAATATAACAGAACTTAAAATATAACGGAGTAAAAAAATGAAAAAAGACATCCATCCCGCTTACGGCGATGCCAAAGTTATCTGTGCTTGCGGCGAAGTCTGGAGCATCAAAAGCACCCGCCCCGAAATCAAAGTCGGTATCTGTGCAAAATGCCATCCCTTCTTTACCGGTAAACAGAAATTCGTCGATACCGCAGGTCGTATTGACAAATTCAATCGCCGCTTCGGCAAAAAAGCATAATTTGCTTTTTACTGCAGAGAAAACCGTCACAGCCCCGGCTATGACGGTTTTTTGTTGACTGGGAGTCAGACTATGAAACCGGAAGAAATCGCTTCATATATCGACAGTTTGCGTGACCGCTTCAAAGAACTTGAAGACGCTCTCGCAGATTCAAATATTTATGCCGATATGGCAGAATGCCGCAAAATTACGCAGGAACACCGCAAACTTGATTCTCTTTTTAACATCTTTGATAATTGGAAAAATACCCTTGAAGCGATTTCAGAAAACCGCAAAATGCTTACCAATGAAGAAGATGCAGATTTGCGTGACCTTATTCAGTCAGATATTGACGAACTTGAACAAAAAGCGGCTGTTTTTGAAGACGAACTCTCGCTCGCACTTCTGCCGCCTGACCCAAATGATGCAAAAAATATCATCGTGGAAATAAAACCCGCAGCAGGCGGTGATGAAGCCGCACTTTTTGCCGGCGAACTTGCCCGTGCATATCTCCGCTATGCAGAACTCCGCAAATGGAAAGTTGAAATCCTTGAACAGTCATCTTCAGACCTCGGCGGTATCAAAGATATGACTTTCTCATTGAGCGGCGAAGATGTTTATTCCGGTATGAAATATGAAAGCGGAGTCCACCGCGTCCAACGTGTACCGGAAACGGAATCCGGCGGCAGAATCCATACTTCAACAATTACCGTTTCTGTAATGCCTGAAGCCGAAGAGGTGGAAATAGATATAAAACCTGAAGAACTCCGCTTTGACGTTTTCCGTTCCAGCGGTCCCGGAGGGCAGAGCGTCAATACAACCGACTCTGCAGTGCGGGTAACTCATATTCCGACCGGACTTTCCGTTGCCAGCCAGCAGGAGAAGTCACAGCACAAAAACAAGGAAATCGCCATCCGTATTCTTTACGCCCGATTGCTCGAACAGAAACAGCGTGAGGAACAGCAGAAATTTGCCGCCGATAAACGTTCTCAAGTCGGAACAGGCGACCGTTCCGAACGCATACGTACTTATAATTTCCCCCAGAACAGAGTCACAGATCACCGTTTCGGGCTCAATATCTTCGACCTCCCGAAACTTATGGAGGGGGAACTCGATCTCATCATCACCCCCATTATCAACATCGTCTGCGAACAACGCCTTGATATGCTCAAAAATGGATAATTTTTTCTACTGAAAATCAATATCCAACTGTATCCGTCATCCAGGGAGCAGGAGACTCAAACGACATTTTATCGCCGGATAGCGGATGAATGAATTCAAGTTTTGAACAATGGAGTGCCTGATTGGCAAGAAGCAGTTTTTTACGGTCATTTTCAGAGAAAGATTGAGTTGAAATCTTATTGTAAAGTGATTCATCAAGTCCGTAAAGTTTGTCCCCGACAACAGGATAACCAAGCGAAAACATTGTTGCTCGGATCTGATGCATTCTGCCGCTGTGGAGGACAGCTTTGACAACAGATGTTCCGTCGGAATTTATTTTAAGCGGAAAAAGTTCAGTATCAGCACTTTCCGAATTTTCTGCATCTTGGAATGAAAATCGGCGTTTTTTGGCAATGGTACTGTTTTTATCCGGCAGGAGGAAGCCGGAAGCACGGACATAATTTTCAAACTTGCCATGAACCATTACCAGATATTCTTTGCGGTCGATTTTCAATGCGGAAGCAATTTTGCCTGAACGTGCGGCAATAATCAGCCCCGAAGTTTCACGGTCGAGCCTGCCGGCAAAAAACAATTCGCCATACTTTCTGCCAGCTTGAAACCATAATGAATGCTGATAAAAAGGCCCCGTCGGATGTACACACAAATCCGACGGTTTGTCAAAAACAAGCAAATTTCCATCTTCATAAACTGTTTCAAATAAAAGGTTTGCTGAAGGTTCTGCAGTCAAATCCTCCCATAAACTCACCCGGTCGTGTTTTTTCAGCACGAAACTGCAGTCAGCGGATGAACCATTGACAAAAACACGTTTATTTTTGATTTTTTCCTGCCATCCATCCCGGTCAAAGCGGGAAAAATTTTCTGTCATGTAGTCGAGCAGCAACATTCCATGTTCATTTTCACGGACGTGACTGTAACGTTCCCGCATTTTAAAACGGTCAAAATCCATCTTATTTCCAGGGATAAATCAAACTGTCTGTATCAAAACCGTATTCGGCGGCGATGGCGACCAGAAGCTGCAGTTCCTTATCCGGCAAATCCTTGCGGCGGCTCAAAATCCACAGATAATCACTGGTTGAAGATGTTACAATCGCTTTTGTATAATTCTCATCGAGATAAATTATACGGTATCTGCCGTAAAACGGACGAAAAAAACTGACCCGCAATTCACCGGCATCACTTTTCTTGTAAGTTTCTGCGTATCCTGTAACAGATTTGCGTTTTCCGGTTTTCCGGACGATCCCTTCATTGATAACTTCGATCTGACCGTTTCTGCCCCAGCGGTAAGTTGCCTGCGATTTTATGATTCCGTCTTCAAATGAGTGCGGCAGACGTGCCAATTCATACCAGACACCGAGATAAGAATTGATATTGAACGGACGGACAGCCTCAATGTTTTCGGTACTCACACCGGTACAACCGCTCAAAAAAACAGCACTTATTGAGGTTAAAATTGAAAGCAGTCTGATTTTCATTTTATTTCTCCTTCAGAATAACAAAAGCGGGTAAGCCCTGAATATTATATTTTTGCAGAATTGCAGAAACGGCGGGCTCTTTCAAGTTTTCAGCCTGAAATTTCACCACCGTATATGATACTAATTTATTTTTGACTTGCGGCGAAGCAAGCACATTTTTTTCCATATAGGCACAATTTTTGCACCATGATGCCCAAAAATCGACAAAAACCATTTGATTTTTAATTTTTGCCTCCGCCAGAGCTTTTTGCAGAGAAGCAACTTCTCCGGCAGAATCGAATTTACCGGGCATGAGAGAAATACCTATCCACAGATAATAAATTCCGAAAAGTGCAATAAAAACTGCCAGAATATTTTTAACATAAACCATCCATTTTCCCGGTTTCGGCAGGATTTTTCCCATTGTTGCCCCCGCCGCAATCCACAAAATCCCCATTCCGATACCAAAAACAAACGGCACTGCCAAACCTGCCGCCGGCATGGTTTTGTACAAAGATACCGCCAGCAGCAGCATTCCGATTGCCGCCGGAGCCACACACGCACCGCCGAGCAAAGCCGCAGTTGCCCCCATAAAGAAAATTGCTACAGGTCGTCCGACTTTCCACTTCATCGGATTTATCGAGTTGAGTTTTGCGGAAAAATCCAGATTCCAAACTCCCGCCATTGCCAGAGCCAGAGCGAAAAAAATTACCGCAACAGCAAAATTGAAATACATATTGGAATTAAGTTCGCCGAACCTTGCCCCTGACAAAATCGCCGCAATTCCCAATGCTCCGTATGCACAAGTCATCCCCAATGCATAATAAACGCCACGCAAAAATCCTGCCAGCGGAGTTTTTTCGCCCCCTGCCCCGATTATGGCAAGATTTATCGGTATCATCGGCAGAATACATGGGGTAAAATTGAGCAGGAACCCGCCGCCGAGCAAAATAAACAGAATCAGCAGAATAGATTTTCCCGCCCACCAATTCTGTTCTTGAACTGCATTATTTTTGGGTGAAGTTCCGAGAAATTCCAGCATTTCAGCAACGGTCATCGTGCCTTCATGTTTGCCAACAAGTTCAAAATCAGCAAGTACGTCGGCAGAACCGGCAATTTTTTCAGTTTTATGGACAATATTTCCGAGTATTATCTCCTGCGGCATAAAACAGACTCCGCTGTCATCATTTGAAGCGGCTTTGCAGCCCTGATACCCGATTTTTGCTTGAGAAATATTTTCAGGGGCGGCAAAAGTATATTTACCTGACTTGTAGATCATGGTTTTTCCTGAAAATTCGTCATCATATTCAACCGGAGGCGGCATTTTGACTTTGAGATTTTTTCCTGCATTATTGACGGCATTAATTTTGACGGAATCAAAATACAAATAACATTTATCAGCAATCAGCAAATTTATTTTGCCGTTATTGAGCGACCATTTGAAATTTTCGTCAGCAAAAAGCAATGCTGCAAAAACAATCAGTAAAAAGCATATAAATTTTTTCATAAAACACCTCTTTGTTCTATGAATAAATTAATCCCTTTTGCAAAAAAATCAATCATAAAAACATAAATAATTTCAATAATCAGAAAATATTTTTCTGCGATGAACCATCCTACTGTCGTAATTGCTATCATTGCAATTCTCGCCGGAATGTTGCTCCCCGCACTGAACGCAGCTCGTGAATCTGCCCGTAAAGCATCCTGCATGAGCAACCTCAAACAGATCGGTCTCGGTGTCAAACAGTATGCCAACATGATGCGTTGGGAAGGCTGGTATCCTGCTGTTTCTGCTGATGCCAACACTGCTGTCGGTGCTTTCAACCTCTTGATCAAAACCAAGAAACTTACCGATACCGGTATGTACATCTGCCCCTCCGCAACCGGCAAAACCAAAGATAATGACTCCACTCTTGAAGCTGGCAATATTTCTTACCGTGTTGCTAAAAAAGCTTTGAGCGAATCTTCTCCCGCAGACAGCTGTATCGCTTTGGATGCTAAAACCAACCACACTGATGCCGGTAACGCTCTCTTCGTTGACGGTCACGTCGGTCAGTTCGACTCTATCGAAGGTGTTGCTGCCAGTTCTACCTGGAACCTCGTCGGCAATATCGGTGATGATCCTGCCAACTATGATCCCGCTGACTATTAATTCTTTGAATTGTTAATCAGTTGATTTCTAATCCCCGAACAGCAATGTCCGGGGATTTTTTTTGTAAGGAATTTTGGGAGTTTTGGGAGTTTTGGGAGTTTTTATAAAAAAACTAAAACTGACCGCCCTGAATTTTCTTGATTTCTTTATATTTTTTACTCATTCCTTTTTGCCGTTTGAAAATTTTCCGGTTGAGTTCAAAAATGCCGTATTTTGTATCAAAAATAACTTTTCCCTGATACACTGTTATCTTATTTAATGTATTTTTTATTAAATACAAATATTCATCATTTGTTATTTTCTTTTGTATATATCTGCTGTATAAGTCATTTACTTTCTCAAAAACATCCGGAATTGATTTTTTATCTTTCTCTTTGAGCAGTCGGATTCTTTCATTCAAATTTTTGATGTATTTATTATATTCAGATAACTGCAGATTGCCATTGATAAATTCATGTGCGAAAACTTTTTGTTTTTGTTCAAATTCATTCAGTTTGTCTGCATTGAAATTTGCATTCCTAAAAAAAAATTCTCTCCGGCATCAGAACGCTCCTGATTCAGAAAAAAAATAAAAAAATAATATGCCGCTTCCTTCAAACCGGCAATAGAACGGTGTTTTATACTTTCAGCCAGACGACTGTATGAGCATTCCGGATTTTTCTTCAGATAAGCATTCGGACAGCGGTAATAAACCTTGTCTCTGCTGATTCCGGCAATCATGCGGCATCCGCAATTCCCGCAAAAAATAAATCCGCTCAAAGGCAG
Organism: Lentisphaeria bacterium; assembly: GCA_017502435.1. Taxonomy (GTDB): domain Bacteria; phylum Verrucomicrobiota; class Lentisphaeria; order Victivallales; family Victivallaceae; genus RGIG5270. The sequence continues at coordinate 1,871 of JAFVUZ010000257.1, read as the reverse complement.
AAAACGATTTTGCGGAGATGTTTTATGATTTTTATTTTCAAGCATCCGCTTTTTTTGCATTATTTTCTGTACAGTTTCAAAAAGTTCATATGAAATTATTCCGTCCCACTGGCGGTTTTTTATCAATTCGCCATTGCTATTGAATTGATATCCGCAGTAAATCGGATTTCGGGCAATATTGTAAAATGAACTTGTCCAAAAATTTTTTTTGAAAAATGACGGAAATATTCTGTTGACTTCAACAATGATTTGATTATACGGAACTCCCGCATGAATATTGTTGAAAATAAAATGTACAAGTTCCGCTTTTTCTGCAGACATTGAAATTTTTTTCGTCTGCTTATCATAATCAAGTCCCCATGCTTTAGGTCCGGTAGGCAGAAGCCCGCTGTCCCGTATTTTAGCCATAACTTCAATGGATTTCTGCCGCTGTTTGGCGATTTGTTCATCATTTATCTGATTTTTCAGCATGGTTATCAAATGTTGATCGAACATTGCAAGGTCAAGCATTCCGCCTTTGACCTGAATGATCTGCACTCGTGCCGCAATCAGTTTCTGATTTATAAAAGATTCGAGAAAAGAGTTGCTCAACGGGCGGTAAAGTCTGGTGATTTCATCAACAATCAGAAAATCCACCTCTGAAAGTATATTGAGAAGAGCCCCGAGACCACTGCGGAATTTTTTATATCCGGTCTGATCGGCGAACCAATTCAAAAAAGCCATATCATGATTTGCAACTGCTTCAAAACCTGCGGGATAAGTTTTGCCCGACACATTGTGGTCGCAAAAGACATCAATTACTTCGATATTCATTTTTTGAGCCAAAGCCGTACAGTTAGTGATTTGCACCTCAATACTTTCACTGTTTGACTCTGAACCGCTTGACTGACGGGCGTAAATAACTGCTTTTTTCATAGCAATCTCCTTTGTGTGCAAGGAGATTAAGGAATTTAGGGAGGATAAGGAGTTTAAGGAAGATAATACAGCGATTCAGTAGAAAACTGTTAAGCAATCAACTGAAAAGTTACGGATATTTTCACGGAGGTTTTATTTAAACTTCCTAACCTCCTTAAATTCCTTAACCTCCTTATATTGTTATTATTTTTTGCGTTCTTCTGAACGCATGGCGAACATTTTTTCACGGAGACCGCCGGTTTTTAAAAAATCGTCTTCTAATGATTGTAAGTGTTTATACAGAAGATAATCTTCCTGCTTCAAAAAAACTATTGACATATTGGCAATGACATCGGCAGTGCGGCTTTGGGCAAGTTCAAGAAAATATGAATTTGAAATATTTTTGTCACAACTTTTTTTGCGAAGAAAATTTACTTCATCGGAATCAATTTCCCATTGACGAAAATTTCTCACACGCAGAAAATCTTCATAATCAAGCAGAAGTTCGTGAAAACTTGCTTTTGCAACATTTATAAGTTTGATTTCACTCTCTTTTGATGTCATTCCTGTACTGTTTCCCTCTGCAATATTCTGTTTCCCGCTGCGGGCAGCTTGAATCATCTGGTCAACTGTGCGGTCTTTGGGCGAAAGAAATGTGCGGCAGAAATAATATGTCATATCATAGAGCAGTTCGGCTTTGCGGTAGATGATGAGGTTTTTGACATCGCCTTTTGATGAGAGGAGTTTGCCCATGATTGAACCTTTTTGAGTAAGGAGGTTAAGGAATTTAAGGAGTTTAATGAGGCTAATATAGCGGAACAGATAGGAAATGTCAAGCTGATAACTGAAAAAATGAGGATATTTTTTTGGGAGGGTTGGGAGTTTTGGGAGTTTTGGGAGTTTTGGGAGTTTTGGGAGTTTTGGGAGTTTTGGGAGTTTTGGGAGTTTTGGGAGTTTTGGGAGTTTTGGGAGTTTTG